>DATAOI010000071.1 GCA_036265815.1 Gemmatimonadales bacterium | reverse complement strand
TACCGCCCCCCGGCTTGCCTTCCCCCGTTTCCGCCACCAGATTCCTGCCACCCCTCCCCCCGTTCCAACGATCCGCTCCAGTTCCGCCCCCTTCCACCCCCGTGGGGACTGGTCTATGCGTGCTCGCCGCGGTTCCCGTGTGCTCGTGTTTGCCATGCTCGTTCCCGCGGCCATGTGGCTGGGGTGCGGCGGCGGCGCCGACGTGGTGGTCGGGCCCGAGCTGGGAACGCTGGAGATCACGACCACGACCTCGGGCCCCGAGCCGGACCCGGACGGCTACGCGGCCAGCGTCGACGGTGCCGCGCCGGAGGGCATCGGGACCAACGCGACGTCGCGACGCGCTGGGCTGCCGGTGGGGAACCACACGGTGGTGCTCTCCGGGCTGGCCCCGAACTGCACGGTAGCCGGTGGCACCTCGCTCACCGTCCGCATCACGGCCAATACCGTCGTGCCCGCCGCGTTCGTGGTCCAGTGCGCGCCCACCATGGGCAGCATCCAGGTCACTATCGCCTCCACCGGAGCGCCCGCGGACCCGGACGGCTACGAACTGCTTCTCGATGGCGCTGACGCCCAGGCGGTCTCGGTCAGCGATACGGTCACTCTCCCCGGCCTCGCGCCCGGACCACACACCCTGGGGCTCGGCGGGGTCGCCCAGAATTGCGAGGTCCAGGGCAATGACCCCCAGGGTCTGACGGTCACCGCGGGCCAGACCGCCACGGCCGCAATCAGCGTGACCTGCGCCGCGCCGCCACCGGCCACCGGGACGCTCGAGGTCACCACCACCACCAGCGGCACGAACCAGGACGCGGACGGCTACGGCATCGGCGTGGACGACGGCACCGCTCAGCCGATCGGGCTCAACGCGACGCTGAGCATCGCGAGCCTTGTCGCCGGCAGTCACCGCGTGCGGCTCACCGGGGTCGCGGCCAACTGCAGCGTCGGGAACAATCCCCGAAACGTGTCGGTGCCTGAAGGGGGCGAAGTGGCCGTGGCGTTCACCGTCTCCTGCAGCGCCACGACCGGCAGTCTCACGCTCACCATCGTCGGCCTCCCCAGCGGCACCGGCGCGGACGTCACCGTCACCGGTCCGGCCGGGTACACCCAGCAGATAACCGAGACACGAACGCTGGCCGGCCTGGCGCCGGGCGACTATCTCGCGACAGCCGCCGACGTCGCCAACGGCACGATCAACTACACGCCGAGCCCGAAGACCAGGACGGCAACAGTCGCGGCGGGCGACACGGCCGGCGTGACGGTCACCTACGCCGCGGTGGCTCCGACGCTCAACCTGAGGATCGCCGGGTGGCAGCTCACCCAGAGCACGCAAACGGCGGACGACGACATCCCGCTGGTGAAAGGACGGGACGCATTCCTGCGGGTGTTCGCCGTGGCCAACCAGGCGAACTCGGCCGCACCCAAGGTGCGGGTACGGGTCTACCACGACCGCGTGCTGATGTCGACGCTCACCATAGCGGCGCCCGGCAGCTCGACGCCCACCAGCAGGGACGAGAGCACGCTCGAGAAGTCCTGGAACGTCACGCTTCCTGGCTCGCTCATCCAGAACGGCCTCGGGATTCTGGTCGACGTGGACCCCGACAACGCCATCCCCGAAAAGAACGAGAGTGACAACACCTCATCCGAGTCCGGGACCCCGCAGGCGGAAACCGTGGCGACCGCGCCAACCTTCAAGCTCGCACTCGTGCCGGTCAAGCAGGTGGCCAATGGTCTGCAGGGAGACGTCTCCGAATCCAACAAGCCGCGGTTCCTCGATCTGACCCGGCGAATGCATCCGCTGTCGGAGATCGACGCCCATGTCCACGCTCTCTTCACCACCGACTCCGGCACCCCCGCGCTGGAACCAAAAAACACGAACGACGCCTGGGGCACCGTCCTGAGCCAGCTCGATGCGCTGCGTATCATCGAGGGGACTGAGGCCACCTATTACGGCGTGGTGCGGATCGACTACACGACGGGCATCGCCGGGATCGGCTTCATCGGCGTGCCGACCGCTATCGGATATGACGATCGGCAGGATGGTCCCCGCGTCATGGCACACGAGCTGGGCCACACCTGGGGCCGGTTCCATTCACCGTGCGGGCAGCCAGCGGGTATCGACCCGGACTATCCCTACGCCGGCGGCAAGATCGGTGTCTTCGGCGTGGACGTCGCCAATGCGATCCTCAAGGACCCGTCGCTTCCGGACATCATGGGGTACTGCAGCAACCCCTGGATCAGTGATTACAACTATCGGGCGATCGAGGCGTTCCGGGCGGCGCAGCTGGCGCAAGCGGCGAGGACCCCGGCCGCGGGCGTACAGCCATGCCTGCTGGTCTGGGGGCGTATCGTGAACGGGCAGCCCATGCTGGAGCCGGCCTTCGAGGTGGTGACGCGACCCAGCATGCCGAAGGGATCCGGACCCTACTCGGTCGAGGGCACTGCGGCCGATGGGGCGCGGATGTTCGGGTTCTCCTTCGAGGCGGCGGCGGTGCCGGACGATCCGCGCGGGGGGCGAAACTTCGCCTTCGCGGTGCCGCTCGATCACCTCCGCGCAGCCCGACTCGAGAGCTTGCATCTCGCAGGGCCCGGCGGCGGAGCGGTCGCCACATCGCGGGCGGTGGCCGCGTTCGGGGCACCGGCGGACGCGGACTCCGTGGTCGCCCGGCGAGTCGCAGGAGGAGTCGCGCTGCACTGGGAAGCCGCGGCCCATCCGATGATCGTGGTGCGGGATGCGCGGACGGGAGAAGTGCTCTCCTTCGCGCGCGGCGGCCAGACGGAGCTGGCCACGGGAACCGGGGAGCTCGACCTATTGCTATCGGACGGGGTGCGGAGCCGTGGGGTGAGGGTAGCTGTGGGGCGCTGAAGTAGTCGCGCGGAGCACCCGGTTAGCGCCTGAGGTCATCCTGAGGACCGTCCCTGCTCACCGCCCGGTGGCCCCGTCCCCCGCATCATAGATCGCCGCGGCGACCTCTCCCAGCGCCTGACCCGCCACCTGCTTGATCGCATCCGGCTCGTCCGCCACCGAGACGTTATTGATGTACGCGGCAAACGCCAGGTGGTGGCCGGCTGGAGTGGTGACGTAGCCGGCCAATCCCTTCCCGGTCACCAGGCCGCGACGATTGAGCGGGTCGCCGACGAAGTAGGTGCCGGTCTTGGCGAACACATGCCCGGCCGCCGCCGCGTGAGGCTGAATGTCGGACAACGTCCCATCCCGGCCGAGCACCGGGAGCGCCGCCAGAAACAGACGGTAGTCGGGACGCGAGGCCATGTACGCCAGGTAGCTCACCATGAACGCGGGCGTGAAGTGCGCGTTCCCACCCGCCCCGTCGCCCTGCTGCGCCCCCGTGAGATCGAGCTTGGCCCGAGTGAGGAACTCCCGCTCGAGGTCAAATCCGGTTCGCGCCGTGTCGCCCTTTCCGACCACCGCGCCGAGCAGCAGCGGCGTCTCGCTGGCATGAAGGTTCTGGCTCACCTTGAGGGTGACCTTGATCTCCTCCCGCAAGGGCGGTGACACGTGCTCGGCGACGAGGTGATCGGGCGTGTACATCGACGTCGTGCCGCCGGGGCCGGCGCCCGCCTCCCAGGTCTGCACCTGCACGCCCACTTCCCTCAGCGCCTCGGTGAGCACCACTTCCGCAAACTTGCTGGGCGACGGCACCGCGTAGGAGTAGAGCAGCGGCTTGCTCCGCGCCGGGATGGTGCCGCCGATGGTCACGATGTGGGTGCCATCCGGCGCGGTGCTGTCGGCGGTCCAGTCGATGCTGGATCGCGATCCGGGAGCGCCGGTTTTGGCCTGGTTCACGAAGCGCGCGTAGGCGGTAATCGGCGCGCGCTGAACGGCGGCCGGGGCCCCGCTGTCGGCGCCGGGCGTCACGGTCACGTCGATGACGTTGTCGTTCACCACGATCGGTGAGATCACCACGCCGGTGCCCAGCTCCCGCTCGCCTTCGGGGAACAGCGACGCATCCACGATGACCCGGCCCAGCACCCGCTTGATTCCCTTCCCGCTCACCTGCCGCGCGAGGGCGCGCACCACCAGCAGGGGATCGCCGGGGACGGCGCGGGTCGCGGTGTCGCCGCCGTAGCTGTGGTCGTGATTCTCGAACGCGAGGATGCTGTCGTGGGTGATCCGGCCCGACAGGTTGGGATCGCCGCTGGCCACCAGCACCAGGTCGCCATCGAGCGTCCCGTCCGGCGCGATCGGCCCGGTGCGATAGACCGGAGTGTGGAACCGGTGGTCGGCGCCGAGCAGGCCCAGGGCGCTGCCCTCGGTCAGCAGCTTGGTGGTGGAGCCGGGGACGAAGAGCTTGTCGGCGTTCACTGTATAGAGCGGTCGGCGGGTGTCGAGCGAATAGACCTCGATGCCCCAGAGCGCGTGGCGAAACTCCGGGCGGGAGGTGATCCGCTCGATCCGCTGCGCCAGGCCGCGGGGGGAGGCCTGGGCGTGCAGCGCAGGACCGGACAGGGCGAGGGCGAGGGCAAGCGCGAGGAGCCGCGCGGGTCGACGCTGAAGACTCACAGGGGTATTCCAGGTTGTTGTCATTTGAGAATGCTTCACGCGCGGGCGACCCCTATGCCCAGCCGCTCGGAGAAGTAATCCATCAGCGCCGCGCCGACCAGGCTGGTCCCCGCGAGGCCGACGTATCCGTCCGGCCGCACCAGGTAGAACGCGCGACGGGGAATCCCGACACGCGATAGGGCAGCTTCATTGGCGGGATCGAGGGGAACCTCCAAGGTGGCCAGGAGATCCTGCAGCCCGGAACCCTGCGGCGGCGCGGGCTGTCCGACCACGACCAGAGTGAATCGAGTGTCGTCCAGTCGTTGGAACAGGTCCTCTGCCGGGCCGTTTGGGCTCAGCCGAAGCCGGAGCCAGGGAAAGCGATCGCCCGCGCGAGGCGCCGAGCGGGGCAGCTCGGGCAGCGTGCTTGAGAGCGGACTGCGCGGGTAGCGAATCCCGATCTGGGAGATGGTGCGGAACCCGAGCGTCCGGATCCTCTCCACTCCCATGGCGAGGGCCAGCATCCGGGCGAACACCTTGCTCCGGATGAATCCCACCATCCAGTTGGCCGACACGGCGAGTGAGAACAGCCGGTCGGTCGTGCCGAGCAGCCGCTCGGCCACCGGGATCCGCTCGGCTTCGTACGAATCGAGCAACGAAGCTCCCGCACGGCCCGAGACCACCAGTGCCAGCTTCCAGCCCAGGTTGTACGCGTCCTGCAGGCCCGTGTTCATCCCCTGCGCGCCGACCGGACTGTGAATATGCGCCGCGTCGCCCAGGAGGAACCAGCGGCCCTGGCGAAACCGCTCGGCGCGTCGGTGATGGATGCGGTAGGTGGAGAACCAGGTGCATGCCTGGACCGCAACGCCGGGCGCCTCATGCCGGATGGAAGGAACCACGTCGTCGAGGGTCACGTCGTCGCGCCCGCGCAGTGCTGCGGGCAGGATGCCGACGATGCGCCAGTGATCGGCCCCGCGCATGGGGAAGAAGAGGTGAAAGCCGTCGCGCCAGAGGAAGACGTTGAGCTCGTCGCGCACCATCGGTCCGGTGACCTGGGTGTCGGCGACGAAGAACACGTGCTCGTACGGCGCGCCGACGAAGGCGATCCCGCTCATCTCGCGCACGCTGCTGCGCGCGCCGTCGCACCCGGCCGTCCAGGCGGCCGTGATCTCCCGGGTGCTACCGTCCGGCTGCCGGAGCCGGGCCACCACCCGATCGGTTTCCTGCGAAAGCCCGACCAGCTCCGTGCTCCACTGCACCGTCTGGCCGCGGGTGGCGAGCGCCTCGCCCAGCAGCCGTTCGTTGTCGTCCTGCCCCAGGATCAGGAGAAAGGGATAGGGGCTCAAGCTCCGCCCGATGTCGCCCAGCGGTACCCGCGCGGTCGGCCTCCCCTGGGCCCACAGATTGGCGCCGGTGGCACGCTTCCCCAACTCCACCGCCCGCTCCGCGATGCCGAGGTGGGAATAGATCTCGAGGGTGCGGGCCTGGACGCCGAGGGCGCGGGTCTCGCGTGCCGGTCCGGCGGTACGGTCGATGAGCAGCGCGCGCACGCCGTGGCGGGCGAGCTGATTGGCCAGCATCAGCCCCGTGGGGCCGGCGCCGACGATCAGGACGTCAGTGTCCACGGGCGCGGCAGCGAATTGCTCGTGCAGCTCGTCAGGAGCATGGGCTCAGGATGGGGGGACCGCGGAACATATCACCGAGAAGCGGGCGGGCCAAACCGGATGACGACGGGCAGAAACGGGGCGGCGGGAGGATGAAATGACCCGCGGGCGCGCCGTTCGGAGGCTTGGGCGGATCGGCAGGGCGCTCGGGCGGCCCGGAACTGCGGCCGCGCGCGGCGGACAGGGAGCCGCGCCAGGTCATCGGAAGCTCGGGCAGCCGGGACGGAGCGCGGGCGGCCGGGACGAAGGGCGCGCAGCCGCGACAGAGCTCCGCGCCGGGCGGCACGCGTCACGGTCCGGCGGGCGGAGGCGCGGGCGCGGACACCGAGGTCTCGGGCGCGGCGGCAGAACCGCGGTCCGATGGGCAAGGGCGCGGGGGCCGACCCAGCCTTCGAGGGAATCGCACCTCGAACTAGCGATCGCCCTGTGTTACAAGCACATTCGATGCATCCGGGTCGGAACGACTGCCGACGTCCGTATCCAGCTCGCCGGTTCAGTGCTTACGTACTCATGCGAGGAGATTCGCCCATGGCCCCCAGCGTGAAAGAGGAACTCGCTCGAATGCGTATCATCCTTCAGGACTTGGAGAGCCGGCTCGATGCTGGAGAGGTCTCGCCTGAAGGCCTGCCGGAATTCAAGAGCCTGGTGGACGACATCCGGCTTCGGGTGTGGGCCTTGCTCACTGCGGCAGGTGCAGAGGCTCCGCGGGCCACGGCGGAGCGCTTCCGGCTGCGCCGCGCGGCCGAGTTTTGTCGCAGCCTGACCGAGGAACTGGGCGCGGGCCAGGTGGACGCAAGCCACCCGGAATGGGCTGAGGTGCACCAGACTACGGCGCAGCTGAGTACGGCCATTGCCGCGCACACGGGGCGAGCCGCCTGAGCCAGCGCATGGGGTCGACGGAGGTATAAAGACAATCGTCAGTGGGCTCAAAGCGGTTTGATCAGTGTCACTCGTCCGGCCCCAGCACTGGCGATCCTACGTTGCCGAAGACACATTTTCCGTATCCCCTCCCAAAGGCTTGGCCGCGACGTGACGGCCTCCACGTTTGCCGACGCCCTCCGCGATCGCTACCTGCTCGAGCGCGAGCTCGGCCGCGGCGGCATGGCTACGGTCTACCTGGCACACGACGTGAAGCACGACCGCAAGGTCGCCCTCAAGGTCCTGCACCCGGACTTGGGCGCCGCCCTGGGGCCCGAACGGTTTCTCCGTGAGATCAAGGCCGCGGCTGGGCTACACCACCCCCACATTCTTCAACTCCATGACTCCGGCGATGCCGAAGGCGCTCTCTACTACGTCATGCCGTACGTCGATGGGGAGAGCCTTCGTGACCGACTTCGCCGCAATGGGCGGCTCAGCCTAGAGGAAGGATGCCGCATCACTGGTGAGGTGGCAGACGCGCTGGACTACGCTCATCGGCACGGGCTTGTTCACCGAGACATCAAGCCTGAAAACATTCTGCTCGCTGAGGGCCATGCGCATGTAGCCGACTTCGGAATCGCCAAGGGAGTTAGTGTCGCGACTCATGCTGGGCTGACCCAGACCGGCCTTCTTGTGGGTACGCCGGCATACATGAGTCCGGAACAGGGCGCCGGCGGGGAAGTGGACGGTCGTTCCGACCAGTACAGTCTCGCCTGCGTGACGTTTGAGATGCTGACAGGGTCACCGCTCTTTTCGGGGCCGACCCCTCAAGCGGTTCTGCTACAGCGTTTCCGGCCGATCCCTTTCGAAGCCTGGCCGGGATCCATCTCTGTCTCGATGCAGCAGGTGTTCAGAAGGGCGCTCGCAGTCGAGCCTTCGGACCGATTCACCAGCAGCTCGGAATTCGCTCAGACGCTGGAGACACAATCGAGACCTGCGATCGCCAGCGTCGCGGCACCCGAGCGACCGACGATCATCGTGCTGCCGCTTGTCAACATGAATGCTAGCTCGGACGACGAGTACTTCAGCGACGGGATGACCGAGGACATCATCGCCCAGCTCTCGCTTGTGCGTGGGCTGAGAGTCATCTCGCGAACCACCGCGATGCGTTACAAGGGGCTACAGCGGTCGCTCGTGGACATAGCGGAAGAGCTACATGCGTCACATGTCGTGGAAGGGAGCGTGCGCCGTGCCGGGACTCGCCTGCGAATCGTTGCCCAGCTCATCGAGGCGCGAAGCGACGAGCACCTATGGTCGGAGACGTTTGATCGCGACCTGACGGACGTGTTCGCGATACAAAGTGACGTGGCAGAGCGGATAACGGGCGCGCTCCGGACGCGGCTCTCTCCGGAGGAGCGCCGCCGCTTCGGGCATCGCCCCACGGAAGATATGGAAGCCTACAACCTCTATCTGCTTGCCCGGCAACAAAACCAAGCCAAACCGGACGGGCTTGCGAAGGCGATCGAGTATTTTGAGCGTGCCATCGACCTGGATCCCCGCTTCGCAAGGGCGTATGGAGGCCTCGCGATCGCCTATGGCTGGTATGGTGCCGGCTACTTCGGCATGCGCCCGCGTGACGGGTATGGAAAGGCCACCGTAGTCGCGTCAAAGGCGCTCGAGCTCGACCCAGACGTCGCCGAAGCGCATGTCATACTGGGCAAGTTCGAAGAGTGGATTCACTTCGACTGGAACGCTGCCGAGGCACGCTTTGAGCGAGCGCTTGCACTGAATCCGAACTACGCGTGGGGCCACATTGTCTACGGCTTCCATCTCGCTGCCGTGGGCAGGTTGGCTGAAGCAGTTGACGCCGGACAGCGCGGCGTGGAGCTCGACCCCGCCGCGCCGGCAGTGCGCGACAATGCGATGTGGTTCAACTACTGGGCACGACGCTACGACGAAGCACTCGCTGAGATAATTGCCGCTGAGTCGCAGCTGCCAGAGGACGTCTTTATACTCTGGACGCACGGAGCCGTATTGATCGCGCTCGGCCGAGCATCAGAGGCGATCGCTCCCTTACGCGAATTGGTCAAGCGCGCGCCGATCATGTCGTATGCGACACTGCTCGCCTGGGGCCTCGCGGCGGCCGGCCAGACCACAGAGGCGTACGAGCTCCTGCGGGAGATCCATTCGCGAGAGTCGACGGAATACGTCTGGCCTGTAGGTATCGCGTGGGCTTACGCCCGGCTCGGTCAGATGGACCGTGCATTTGAGTACCTCGAGCGTGGGTACGAGGATCGAGCCGGCTTTATGATTTTCATCTCGTGTGAGCCCGCCTTCGACCCTTTCCGCGGTGACCCGCGCTTCGACTCCATAGTACGTCGGGTTGGCGCGATCGCGCCCAGCTCAGCAGGCTTCCCGCTTGCCGTGTGACATATTGTCAGGTGGCACGCCGCCACACAGGTCATGGTTATCGCTTCGCCGGGCGAATCCGGTCGCATCGGGACACGCCGTATGACCCCGAGCGGTCGGCGTTCAGTCCGTCGACGACTTCGAACGCGCCAAGTTGGCTCTCATAGCGGCCTCGACTCACTGGTGTGCAGAAGCGGGCCAGTGCGGTGTAGCCCGCGCGTACAGCTGCGGGCCGTTAGGCAGCGTCCCCAAGGATCTCTTAGGGGTAAGTTGAGGAGGTGCCACGCGTGACTCGCTTCGTTGGCGGAGCCCATCATTGATGCTGAGCGGCACAGGGCTACTGACATCGTTGCGAGTTGTTTACCGCGAGCCAGTAGTCCGCCCCACCCACACCTCCACCCTCGACGCCCGCCCCACCGTGTGCCACACCCGGTGCCGCTGCGCCTTGAAGTCCCCCGCCTTCGCCTGGAAGATGTTGGGCACCCAGGTCTGCGGATTCCGGTCGTACACCGGGAACCAGGTGCTCTGCACCTGCACCATGATCCGGTGCCCCTTCTTGAACGAATAGACCTGCTGGTGCAGGTCCACCGTGAAACCGAGCGGCGTATTCGGCGCGAGCCGCTCTGGCGCCGAGAAGCTCTTGCGGTAGCGGCCGCGCATGATCTCGTGCGCCACCATCAGCTCGTAGCCTCCCATTTCCCAGTCGCCGGGCACGCTGTCGGGCTGCACGTCGATGAGCTTCACCACCCAGTCCGCGTCGGAACCGGTGGTGGACGCGACCAGCTTCGCCGTCACGTCGCCCGCGATCCGCACGTCCTCGGTGAGCGGCTCGGAGGTCCAGGTGGCCACGTCGGGGCGCCCATCCACGAAGCGCTGGTCCTCCGTCTCCCAGTTCCGCCACCTCGATCCGCGCTTGTCGTAGGTCTGCTCGATCGGCCTGGAGCGGTACGGCACCGGGTGTGCCGGATCGGAGGTGTACTCGTCGAACGCCGCCTCGCCGGGCTTGGGCGGATCGAAGGAGAGCCGGCCGCCCGCGTGCAGGTAGAGACTCTTCCTGCTCGTGCCTGACGTATCCGGCCAGGTCGAGAACGACCGCCACTCCCGGGCCCCCGCGTCGTACAGATAGGCATCCGGCTCAGCCAGCTTGCCCTTGTCCTTGAGCCAGTAGGCGAACCAGGGCGCCTCGACGTCGCGCAGGTATCCCTCGGAGGTGCCGGGGTCCACCACCGGCATCTTTCTGTCCTCGCGCCGCCACCCGCCGTGGTTCCACGGCCCCATCACCAGGAAGTTCTTGTGGCCGGAGTCGCCGCGCTCCAGCGCCTTGTAGGTGGCGAGCGGCCCGTACCGATCCTCCTGGTCCCACCATCCGCCGACCACCAGCGTCGGGACGGCCGGCGTCCGCAACCCGCGCTGCACCGCCCGGGCGCGCCAGCGCGCGTCGTAGGTGGGGTGCGCAACGAATGCCTCCCAGGTCGGCACCTTTCCATGGAAATACTTCGCGTCCACGTTCGACAGCGGCCCCAGCTCGCGATACCAGTCGTAGGTGTCCCACTCTCCGATCGGCAGCGGCACCGACAGGTCCTTGCTCAGCTCCAGCGAGCCGGAGTACTCGAACCCGTAGGAGAGCCGGAACGCGCCCTGGTGAAAGAAGTCGTCGCCCATCCAGGTGTCGGTCATCGGCGCCTGCGGCGACACCGCCCGGACCGCCGGATGCGGGTGGATGCCCGCCATGGTGGCCAGGAACCCGGGGTAGGAGACGCCGAGCACACCCACGCGGCCGTTGGTGCCGGTGAGGTGATGGATCAGCCAGTCGACCGTGTCGTACGCGTCGGTGCTCTCGTCCACCCCGTTGCGGTCGGCCGGATCATGCAGCGGGCGGTTCATGACAAACTCGCCACCGCTCCCGAACCGCCCCCGGATGTCCTGGTAGACGAAGACGTATCCCTCCGCAGCGAGGAAGCGGTAGTCGTCGCCCACCACGGTGTCGCCGGCGATCCCGTACGGCGTCCGGGTGAGCAGGATCGGCAGCGAATCGTGCGGGCGGGCGGGCTCGCAGATGCTGGTGTTGAGCTCGACCTTGTCGCGCATCGGGATCTGGACGAAGCGGCAGGTGAAGGCGGCGGGGGCCTGGGCGAAACCGGGGGACAGGACGGCCGCAGTCAGGACCGCGGCGAGGGTGATCGGACGAAGGGGCGGCAAGAAGAGGTCTCCAGGGGCGGCGGTGGTAAGGGCGGTAAGGGCGGTAAGGACGGTCGGGCGTAAAGACCATCGCTGAACAGTAGTTCTCGTTTCCGGAAAATCACCTTACCGCCCTTACCGTCTTTACCGCCCTTACCGCCCTTCCTGCCCCTCCCGCCCCTCCCGCCCTAGCCCCTTCCGGTACGATCCGCCACATTGGAGCCATCCCCTGCGTCGACCCCGAGGTCCCCATGCCAGCGCGCGAGACGACCGCCCCTCCAGCTACACCCGACCGCAAGCCGCGCGACGATGAGATGGACGTGTACGGCCTCACCCATCCGGGACGAGTCCGGAACGAGAACCAGGATCACTTCCTCATCTGCTCCCTGCGCCAGCAGGTGGCGGTGCAGCAGACCAGTCTGCCTCAGGCCGATCACCTCATCGCGGGAAGTCAGCGGCTCGCGCTCCTCATGATGGTGGCCGACGGCGTGGGCGGCGGCACCAAGGGCGAGGAGGCCAGCCGGAGCGCGCTCGAGGCCGTGAGCCGCTACGTCTCCCACAGCATGCGCTGCTACTATGCCGCCGGATCGGCCGAGGATAAGGAGTTCTCCGACGCGCTGCAGGAGGGGGCGCTCCGGTGTCACGAGGAGCTGGTACAACGGGGCCAGGACGATCCCGCATACCGCGGCATGGCCACGACACTCACGCTGTACCTCGGCGTCTGGCCCCGGGCCTACCTGCTCCAGGTGGGCGACAGCCGCTGCTACCTGCTCCGGAACGGGGAGCTGACCCAGCTCACCCGCGACCAGACCATGGCGCAGGAGCTGATCGATCTCGGCGTGCTCAACCCCGCGGACGCGCCGGGCACCCGGTACACCCACACGCTCTCCAGCTCGATCGGCGGACGGCAGACCGCCCCGGTCGTCACCCGGCTCGACCTGGCGTGGGAGACGGTGGTCCTCCTCTGCAGCGACGGACTCACCCGCCACGTCCCCGACGAACGGATCCGCGAGCGACTCCGCTCGATGACCTCCAGCCAGCAAGTGTGCGAAGACCTGGTGCAGGACGCGCTGGACGGCGGTGGGAGCGACAACATCACCCTGATCGTCCGGAGGGCCGTGCCCCAATAGAGCTAGCGCACTCGCGCCCTGAGATTCCTGATCGTCTGGGGCGAGGTCTCCCCGTGCAGGTACATCATGACGCTTCCGATCGGCCAGCGATCCCCTGTGGCCTTGGGAACGCTTGCTCTCGCGCTGATCCGCTGCTGGTCGAGCAGGATCAGACGGCCATTCGGATCGAGATACACCGCCCGGACCACCGGCTGGATCGAGTCCGCGCCCGCCAGCAGCGGACGCTGCGCCAGCCCGATGAACACCGGCGACATTCCTTCAATGCCATGAACCGGCCCGCCCAGCTGCCGCGCGGCCTCGTCCAGCCCGATGCGCAGATAGACCTGCGCCCGTTGGTCCAGCGTGCGGGGCGCGTCCTCCCGCGCATCCTCCCGCGCACCTCCCTGGCCAGTGTCGGGGGAGCTCACGGCACTGTCTGCAGCGCGGGGTGAGACCGGTGGCGGCTCAGCTGCGCGCTCCGGTGCGCGCTCCGCGGCGCGAGTCCGCCGCGGAGCTGGTGGCGGAATGGGCGGCTTGGTTTCATGCTTGGCAGGCGCCGAGGGGCGTATCGGCGACGGAGCCACAGGCGGCTTGGGAGGAGGAGGGGTGCTGGCAGCCTCCGAGACCCGCAGCAATGCGCTCTCCACCGGCTGCTCCAGGCTCCCGCGCAACCAGACTCCCGTCGCCACGACCGCGACGACAGCCGCGGCCACTCGGAGTGGACCTGGGCCGCCGGCACTTGCCCTCCTGCGTTCAGCCTCTGCCGCGGCCGTGACCGCGGCTTCCACCGCCGCGGCGAGCTCCGCAATCGTCCGAAACCGCTGGGCCGGCACCGGCGCCAGCGCCCGACCGATCACAGCGCGCATGGCCCGGGGAATGGTGGCCTTCCTGGCCTTCGAACCCGGCGGGGCGCCGGTGAGGAGGTGATGCAGCACCGCTCCCAGACTGAACACGTCACCCGCTTCCGTGGGCGGCTGCCCGGCGAGTCGTTCCGGGCTGGCGTACTCCCGGCCTGCAATCAGATTGTCTGCCCGATCGGCGCCGGCTTCCGCCGGGGCGAACGGCAGGGTGAAGTGGATGAGCTTGACTCCTGATGTGCCGTCCGGGGTCTGGGTCAGCAGGATGGTATCGGGCGACAGGTTCCCGTGCGTCCAGCCGACTCGGTGAGCCGCCTGCAGACCGGACACGACCTGCCGGTAAATACGCATGGCGTCGGCGGGCGCCAGGGCGCCGGAGCTCGCGAGCAGCTCGGACAGCAGCTCGCCGGTGAGGCACTCGGAAACCACGTAGATCTGACCGGTCTCCGTCTCACCCACGTCACGAACCGCGGCGACATTGGGATGCCGGATCCGCAACGCCTGGCGGTACCAGTCCCGCAGGTGCGTACGCACGGCAGGGTCGCCGCCCAGCTGATCGGGTTGGAGGAGCAGGACCACGAGCTCACGCCCGTCCGGGAGCTGGGCGCGATAGAGTGGCCCTTCGGGCGTGAGGCTCAGCTGGTCCAGGAGACGAAGCCCACCAGGCAGGGTGGTCCCCGGAAGTCCGCCGGTCATGCTGAACACCGGCGGGCTGGCGCGAGGCGCAGACGTGGAGCGATAGTGCGGACTGACATCCTGACTCAGGTTCGCGGCAAAGACACGGTTCCAGGAAAGAAATCTATCACCTGAGCGACTTCCGACGCTCCCGGCCGGCCCCTGGCCTATCCGCTCACGGTATCCCAGATTGAGGCGCCATCGTTCCCCAAGGAGCAGCCCCGATGACGACCGCCGTCCGCGCCCTCCCCGCCCTGCTGATCGCCCTCGCCGCTTGCAGCGACCCCCCGACCTCCTCGAACCTCGGCGCGCCGGCGACGGGATCGGAGCCTCTGAGTGTGCCGACCGGTACCCCGGAAGGGTGCCCGGCCGGCACCACAGGTGCCAGCGGATCGCTCCCCGGCAGCGGAACCCTTTACCTCATCTGTGTGCCACCGGGATTCGACGCCGCCACCGGCAACCTGGTGATCTACGCCCCCGGCTCGGTTCCGCCTCAGCTCCCTCTGTTCATCCGGGACGACGAGATCGGCGGCCAGCGAGTCTCCCAGCTCATCACCGGGCTCGGTTTCGGGTTCGCCACCACCAGCTACCGGGAGAACGGGCTGATCATCGTAGAGGGTACCCGGGACCTGCAGCGACTCGCGGCCCAGTTCCGTGAGCTGTATGGACCGCTCGGAGGACATACGTACGGCGTCGGGGTCTCCGAAGGGGCACAAGTCATGGTCCTGGCGACGGAGCGGCATACTCAGCTCTTCGACGGCGCCCTGGCCGCGTGCGGCCCGATCGGCGACTTCCAGCGGCAGCTCAACTACTACGGTGACGTCCGGCTGGTCTTCGATCTGCTGTTCGGACCGGTGCTGGCACCCCTGCTTCCGCAGCTCGGCCTCACCAGCCTCGGCCCGCTGGATGCGGTGCCGGCGCAGGTGACCCAGCTCTTCGGCACGCCCACTCAGCCGGGGCCGCTGGCGCAGCTGATCGCGCAGGTAGTGGTGAGCAATCCGGCGCTCACCAACGAGCTGCTGGCGCGGGCGGGAATCCCGCTGCAGCTCGACGCCTCGGACCAGGCGGTGGTGGTGGATGTCGTCCTCCGCCTGCTGGGGTACAGTATTCTCTTCGGTAACAACGCCGCGGACGTCCTCGGTGGCGCGCCCTACGACAACGTCAGGCCGACCGACTACCCGCGCCCCATCGACGGGCTGGCGGTCCCATCCTACTCGGCGGGCCAGCCGGCATTGAGCCATCTCGCCGCCATGTACGAGACGTCCGGTCGGCTCACGTCACCGCTGGTGACCCTGTTCAACACGGTGGATCCGATCATTCCGTCGTGGCATGAGGCAGCCTACCGGGCCAGGGTGGAGGCGGCCGGCACCAGCGACTTCCTGGTGGCGCAGATCCCGGTGGACCGGTTCGGGCACTGTACCTTCACCGCGGCCGAGGTGCTCGGGGCGTTCGGCGCGCTGGTCCAGGCGGTGACCGGCCAGCCGCTCGGGCCGGCACCTAACTAGAGCCGACTCGCTCCTTCACACCTTCGACCACCGTGCCGGTGGTTGATTTGAGGGCGTCCCAGGCACGCTCGCCCGTACCTCTGACCGCGTCCATACCCTGGAGAGCCTTGTCCTTCAGGCCCTTCGCCATTGCCGCCGCCCTCGTGGTGACCGACTTGGTCCGCTTTGCCTTGCCGGTCGTCTTCCGAGCGCTACCTCTCCTGCCCGACGACTTACGTGTCGCGGCTGATCGACTCGACCCGCTGCGCGTCGCCGACTTGCGTGTGGTCGACTTGCGCGCCGCAGGTTTCCGGGTCGCGGCCTTCCGCTTTGAGGCCTTCGCAGGTTTCCGATTCCTGGCCATTTGTTTCCTCTGGGCTCGTGTGGGTCTGGACACGCCGGCAGACTACGCCCGCAACTCTTGAATCTGGGACGAGTTGGACGCGGCGCGGTAACGTGGGTCACGCGGGTGTTGCGTGGTCGCCCTCGAGCGACACCTCGACCGACCCGCAGAGCTATCGCTCTGTGTCCTGGCTCATGGCGGGAAGCCGACTGTGAGTGGCATGCTGCGTTGACACTCGTGACGACTCAGCCCCTCGAGAATCCGGAGACACCATGCGTTCCCTGCGCTCCCTGCTGCTCCTCGTCCTGCTCGCCCCGGCAATGCCCTCGATCACTCTCGCCCAAGGCGAATTCGGGGTGAAGGCAGGGGTCTCCTTCGGCAACATCTCCAACAAGGGCGTGCTCCCCGGCGACCTCAAGACTCGCACCGGGTTCACCGGTGGCCTCTACGCCGGCTATCGCGCCGCGGTCCTCGGCTTCGACGTCGAGGGACTCTATGCCCAGCGCGGTGCCCGCTCCGACGAGAGCTTCGCCACCGCCGAGACCAAGCTCGACTTCATCGACGTGCCGGTGTATGTGAAGGCAATGATTCCCGCTGGAGGCATCCAACCCTTCGTCTATGCTGGACCGCAGATCTCCTTCGAGGTGCGCTGCAGGACCGCCGCGGGCGCCGAGTGCGCCGCCAACTCCCCTCGGAAGAAGACCGATTACGCTGGTGTGGTGGGGGCCGGATTGCGTTTCGGCAGCTCGTCCGCCGGCCTCGGCATCGAGGGTCGCTACATCTACGGTTTGCGCAACCTCGACGTCTCCACGGTGACCAGCAGCACGAGCTACAAGACGAGGACGTTCGAGATATTGGTGAGTCTGGGAAAGTGAGGCGAGGTGGGGCAGGGTGAGGCAGAGTGGGGCAAGGGGAAGGATGCAGGGTTAGTGATACCTTGCCCCACCCTGCCTCACCTTGTCCACCTTACCAACTCACCGCATACTCCCCTCCCAGCCTGATCAGCGTCTCCGTGCCCCGCAGGTCGTCGGCCGAACGTTCGTTGGGCCAGGCGATCCGGTGGGTGGTCACGCCGGCAGTCACCGCGAAATCGTCGAACAGATGGACGGCGCCGCCGAGGCTCTCGAGGGCGTCCCGCCGGCGAGAGATGATCGCGCCGCCGCCGAAGGAGAAGGTCTTCTCGGCGGACAGGGTGACCGGGCTTCGGACGGCGGTGAGGTTCCCGTTGAGGGACACGCGGGTGCTGAGCACCTGCAGCGTCTCGACCCCGTCGGTGTGCACCCCGATCTGGGTGCTCGCCGTGATGCCTTTGATCATGATGCTGGGACCCGCGCTGAGCTGGTAGACCGTCCGGTCGGCCAGCAGCGGACTCTGTTGCTCCGGCAGCCATGTCGAGTGGGTCAGGCCCAAGTGCATGGCAAGCCCGTAGCGAAGGCCGTCGCCGGCCGGCTTGATCACGCGGGAGAGATCGAGCGAGGCGCCGCGCTGGTCGGCGCCGACGAAGCCCTGAGCCAGTGCGCTCCAGCTCCGCTCCGCCAGCTCCGCCTGAAATGACCAGATCGAATTGCTCAGCGCCTTCTCGAACAGCACGCTCCGGTCGGTCCCGGTGATGGACCGCTGGGCGAAGACCGTGCTCCACCCGGCGGTGAGTGCCACGGTGCGCCGGTTGTGCTCCAGGAGCTGGCGGGGGAACTCGTGATAGAACTCGCGGCAGCGGCCTTCCCTGCAGGCGGAGATCCTGGCGGGCTTTTTCAGCCGGTCGAGCAGCTGTCCGTGCCAGCGCACCGCCTCGAGCGTAGTCCCCGCCGTGTCACCGAAGGTCGGGGTGAGCTTCGCGTGGAGGACCGGGCCGGCGCTCCAGTAGCGATCGAGCCCATTGTCCGACTCGATCGCGATGCTGTCCGAGCCGGGACTCTCTACCACGATCTCGGTCGGCTGGTCCGCCAGGAGCATCGCGGTGCGCATTCGCAGCTCGACCGGCTGGGGGCCGTCCGAGAGCCGGACCGCTTGCGTTGCTGGAGCGCAGCCCGCCAGCGCCACACCGGCGCACGCGGCGACGAGAAGCACAAAGCGCGACACGGTACCCTCTGGTTGTCGGCTAGAGCGGGTGCAGGGGAGTGCAGAGAAGCCGAGGAGTCGGCTCTCTTACGGAGCGGGATTACGCACGCGGTGGGCCCGCCGATGCTCCGGGACCCAACAGGTTGAGATGGTTGTACTTCCGGGTGGTGGGCCGGACGGCGCTCAGGTCTGGCCCGAGCACAGTGTGGCTGCGCCGCCGCAGCGATCGGCCGGGCGGGAAAGACAAAACCGCCTCGCCCGAAGGCGAGGCGGCTGTCTACGGCAGGAGTTGAATCGCTTAGCGCATCGCCCAGCGCAGGCCGACGGTGAGCGGGATCATGTACCCGGTCTTCTCCTGCGCGGTCGTCGGGTCGGTCACCCCTTTGAGGATCGCATGGAACCGCCCCTCGGCGAACAGTCGGGCGCTGCTCCCGAAGGCGAAGTCGAGCCCGGCTCCGGCATTCAGACCGAACTTGGTCTGCGACGGGGACGACCCTACGCCATCGATCGAGGTCTTCCCGTTGTACACCCCGACGCCGCCCAGCAGGTACGGGTGAGCCACCATCGCGCTCGGCATGGCGAAGACCACGTTCGCCGTGGCGCCGAGCATGCTGCTGTGACCGTCGATGCCGCCCTCGAGCGCGAAGCGGTCGTAGAAGCCGTCGAGCTGAAGGCCCACCGGGCTGAGCGCGGGCTTCACCCGGGCCACGATCATGCCGTTCCAGCCGGTCTGGAGGCCATTGGCCATCGTGCCGCTGGGCAGCACGGCGCCGCCCCCGAGCCCGAGGCTGAGACCGGCCTGGGCGTGTGCGGCCTGAGCAACCAGAACCAGAGCGAGACCAGCTGCGGCACCGCGAATCATGCTACGCATCATGGGTTGTCCCTCTTGCTGGTGAATGAAGCGAGGCGTGGAAGGACGAATGGGGTCGTCCGCAGGTGGGGGTGAGCAAAGGGGCTGCCACGGGACGGTTCAGAACTGGACGGGGGAGAGAAAGCCCTGGGGGGGCCTGAGCTTAGCCGTGTGGCGCAGTCACCGACCGAGGCTTGGCTCGGGGCTTGTTCGGGGCACTCTGCCAAGGCATGCAGGGCGTGATGCAAAGGGGCGCGGAGAAGCGCAATGGCAGTCGTGATGTCCACCACCGCAAACCCGCTCAATCGACGTATACTTGCCTACCCATGCTCCGCACCCTCCTCTCGCGCCTGGCGCTCGTCCTCGGCATCCTGCTCGTCCTCGGCATCGGCCCCTGTCGACAGCAGGAGGATGCACCGACCGCGGCGGGGCCCAGACCGCGGGTCTTCGCGCCGGACCCGTCTCCCAAGGCAGAGAACCCGTGGCCGCTGCCAAAAAGCGTCGATGAGATGCTCAAGCCTTGGCACGCCCGAACAGAGAGCGGGAAGCACCGCGGGATATTTTCCTTCCCGGAGGGCGGCCGGCATCACCGGAGCTGAGTGAACCGTCATGAAAATCGGATTCATCGGCCTGGGCAGCATGGGCTCGGGTGTGGCCTGGTTCGGCGAGGACGGTGCGATGGGGGGATTGGGCTCCGGCGCGATTCATCGAGCTGAATGACTCGAGCTCGGACGTCCCCCTGAAGCTCGCCTCCCTGGTCGAGACCTCCCGCCGGGTGGCGGAGGCCAGCGGTCGCCGCGACAAGATCGGCCTGCTGGCCGCGCTGCTCACAACGGTGCCGCCGCCGGAGATCGAGATCGCCACCGCCTACCTCTCCGGCGCCGTCCGGCAGGACAAGCTCGGCGTCGGCTGGGCCGCGCTTCAGGCGGCCGCATCCGGTCCGGCGGTAGAGTCGTCCACGGTGGTGCTCGCCGAAGTGGACGCCACCCTCGAGCTCATCGCCCGGGCCAGTGGAAAAGGATCGGCGGAAACGAAGCAGCGACTCCTCCGGGAGCTGCTCGGGCGGATGACAGCCGACGAGCAGCAGTTCTTCTTCGGGCTCATCATGGGCGAGCTTCGCCAGGGCGCGGTCGAGGGGTTGGTGATCGAGGCCGTCGCGCACGCCGCCGGCGTGCCGGCGACGGACGTGCGCCGGGCGGTCATGATGGCGGGGGACGTTCCCCGGGTGGCCAAGGCGGCCCTGGTGGAGGGGCTAGGTGGCCTGGCCGCCTTCGCCGTGCAGCTCTTTCGGCCGGTGCTCCCGATGCTTGCCGGGACCGCGGAGAGCGAAGCCGAGGCACTGGGCGAGCTGGGCGAGGCGGCGCTGGAATACAAGCTGGACGGCGCGCGGGTGCAGATTCACAAGGCCGGCGACGAGATCCGGGTCTACTCCCGCCGGCTCAACGAGGTCACGCCGGCGGTGCCAGAGTTGGTGGAGGCCGCCCGCGCCATGCCCGCCCGCGAGCTGATCCTGGAGGGCGAGTCGATCGCCCTCCGCCCAGACGGCACGCCGCACCCGTTCCAGACGACCATGAGCCGGTTCGGCCGCCGGCTCGAGGTCGAGCGGACGCGTGGGACGACGCCGCTCACGCTCTTCCTCTTCGATCTGCTCTATCTCGACGGCGTTCCCCTCATCGACGAGCCGCTCTACCGCCGCTCCGCCGAGCTGGTGAAGGCCGTGCCGGCCGAGTTCCTGGTGCCGCGGCTGGTGACCGCGTCGGTCGAGGAGGCGCGTGAGTTTCTCGCCGCGTCACTCGGGCGGGGTCACGAGGGCATCATGGCCAAAGCGGTCGACTCGGTCTACGAGGCGGGGCGCCGCGGCCGCCGGTGGCTCAAGGTGAAGCCGGTCCGCACGCTGGACCTGGTGGTCCTGGCCGCCGAGTGGGGCCACGGCCGCCGGCGCGGCTGGCTCAGCAACCTGCACCTCGGCGCGCGCGACAGCGAGCACGGTGGCTTCGTGATGCTGGGCAAGACGTTCAAGGGGATGACGGACGAGATGCTCGCCTGGCAGACAGAGCGGCTGCAGGAGCTCGAGGTCTCACGCGACGGGCACACCGTGTACGTGCGGCCCGAGCTGGTGGTGGAGGTGGCGTTCAACGATCTCCAGAGCAGCCCGCAATACCCTGGCGGCCTGGCGCTCCGATTCGCGCGGATCAAGGGCTACCGGCCGGACAAGTCCGCGGCCGAGGCGGATACGATGGACACACTGCGGGAGATCTGGCGGCGGCAGACGGGCGTGGGGCCGCCCGAGGTCTGACCGAGCAGCTCAGCGCTGCGCCAGCTGGATGACGCGAGCCGCGTCCGCTCCGGCTCCCACTGCGGGCACCGGCTGCTCGGCGTAGGCCGCCAGCATCTGCTGACGCACCCGCCCAGCCCGGGCCAGCACTCGGACCGGGTACATCCGGCAGTTCGGGGTGTTGGTGCCCTTCACACAGCCGTTGTAGCGCAGCAGGGCCACGAACGATGAGTTGGTGGTGCGCAGGTTCCGGGACAGGATCTTGGTCCCGTGGCAGATGTTGCTCTCGACCTCATCGAGGTCGTCCGACTGGCAGCCCAGCCGGCCGGCATGCATCGGCATCACCTGCATGAGTCCGCGTGCGCCGACCGAGCTCTCCGCCTCGGGCGTGAGGGTGGTGTTCTCGGTGACCACCACGGCCGCGATCAGTGATGCCGCCACATTCTGGCGCTTGGCTTCCAGCGCGACGGCGCGTGCCACCCGGCGCACCAGCACCCGATCGTCGCTGAAGCGCGCGAAATAATCCTGCAACGGCCGGCGCAGCTGCAGTGCCGTGAGTCGCCCTTCGGCCATCGCACTATCCTCGGCGGACACCGGCAAGGCCGGCGCCTCGGGCGCCGCGCTCCGGGGTGCCGGCGCGGGCTCCTTCGGCTGCCCGGCGGGAAAGGCGGACAGGCAAACCACCGCACACATCTCGACACGGGCACGAACAGCAACCACGATCGAACGAGCGATGATCGACTGCATATCACCTCCCGCGAGTGCTCGGGTGAGCTACCGGCCAAGGGCTGATTGCAACGGCTCCGGTAACGCTGGGAGAGGGAGGCAGGCTGGGGGCCAGGAACGCTGGCCAGGGTCTAACGGGGCCGCGCAGTATGAGTTACGCGGAGCGATCCGGAAGGTCGTTTGTGGCACGGCTGTGGTGATGCCACAGCAGGTACCGGGTGGTCAGGTGGCCGGAATTGGCCAAGAGTGCAGGAAGTCGTGATCTCGGTGCAACTCCATGCTCACATGCAATTCCATGCTCGCTGGTACGCGGCGGGCGCTACGGTGAACCTCACCAGATCCGCACCCGCTCGGCCTCCGGCCGCCACATCGGCTGGCCGGGCTTGACCCCGAATGCCGCGTAGAATTCGGGGATGTTCGCCATCGGACCCAGCACGCGCCATTTGGCCGGCGCGTGGACGTTGCTCAACAGCAGGCTCCTCAGGTAGGCGTCTCGATCCCGGGAGAGCCAGCCGAGCGCGTATCCCATGAAGTAGCGCTGCACCGGCGTAAGTCCACCGATCTTCTTGCCGCTCCGGTACTGCTCGGTGTGCCTGAAGGCATCGAGGCCGAGCAGGATGCCGCCATAATCCGCGATGTTCTCTCCCAGGCTGGCCTTGCCATTGATGTGCAGGCCAGGCAAGGGCTGATACGCGTCGAACTGCTTTACCATCACCTCGGCGCGCTGGCGGAACCGCTCGGCGTCTTCCTTAGTCCACCAATCGGTGAGATTCCCCGCCGCGTCGAACTGGCGTCCCTCATCGTCGAAGCCATGGGTGATCTCGTGACCGATGGTCGAGGCACCGACGTAGCCGTAGGCCACCGCGTCGTCGATCTGATCGTCCGCCAGGCCCATGATGGTGAAGATCGCGGCCGGCAGCACGATCTCGTTGTTCGCGGCACTGTAGTAGGCGTTGTACGTCTGCGGCGTCATGCCCCATTCGGTCCGGTCGACCGGCTTGCCGTACTTGGAGATCATGTCGTCGAACTGCCAGCGGGCCCCGTTCATCATGTTGGCGGCATACGACTCGCGGCCGATCACCAGCGCCGAATAGTCCTTCCACTTGTCCGGGTAGCCCACCTTGGGGGTGATGCCGGCGAGCTTCTGTAATGCCCTGGCCTTGGTCGCGCCGCTCATCCAGTCGAGCCGGTGGATGCGCTCGCGGTAGGCGGCGCGAATCGCCTCCACCATCGCGGTATAGCGCCGCTTGGCGGCGGGGGGAAAGTACTCCTTCACGAAGCGGCGGCCGAGTACCATGCCCATCGCGTCGCCTTGCGCGTCGAGCACGCGCTTCCAGCGGAGCCGAGGCTCCTCCTGCCCGGCGAGCACCTGATGGTAGAACCTGAAGTGCTCCTCGTCGAACGCCTTGCTCAGATACTCCGAGTAGCTCGAGACCAGACGGAAGCGGAGATAGTCCTGGAGTACCGGCGCCGGGGTCCGCGCCAGCAGGCTGTCCAGGGCGGAGAAGAACTCCGGCTGGCCCACGATGACGAACTCCGGGCGGAGCTTCCATGCGCCGAGCCGCTCCGCCCAGTCGATCGAGGGCGTGTGCTTCGATGTCAGCTCGGCCGGCGTCATCTTGTGGTAGTTCGCCTGCGGGTCCCGCAGATCCTCCAACTTGCGGGAAGCCCTGGCCAGTGAGCTCTCGAACGCCATGATCCTCGCCGCCGCGCTCCGCGCACCGGCGGCGTCGCGGCCGAGCAGCTCGAGCGTCCGCGCCAGGTGGGCGACGTACTCCTCGCGGGTCCGCGCCACCCCCGTGTCGGGGTTGATGTAGTAATCGCGATCGGGCAGCCCGAGCCCACCTTGATACAGATGGACGGCCATGACATCGCTCGCCTTCTCGTCCTGGCCCACGGAGACGCCGAAGAACGCGCCGACCCCGAGTGGCTGCAGGGCGAAGGCGACATCGAGTGCCTCGCGGGGGCCGGTGATGCCGTCGATCCTGGCGAGCTCCGCGTCGAGCGGGTGGACGCCCAGGCGTTCCGCCTTGGCCGTGTCCATGGCCGTCGCCCAGAAATCTCCGATCTTCTGCTCGTCGCTGCCCGCGGGGTGTGCGGCGGATGCGGACCGCTCGTTGATCCGGCGGAGATTGAGGTAGAGCTGCTCCCGGACCACCTGCCCGATGCCCCAGTTCGATTCGGATGGTGGAATGGGGTTTCGGTCGAGCCAGCCGCCGTTGGCGTACTCAAAGAAATCCACGCCCGGATCGACGGACGGGTTCATGTCGTCGGCGAGGAAATCCGCTCCCACGGGGGCGCTCGCCGGTCCGCCGCCGTGGTGGCATCCAATAGAAAAGAGGACACCCCCCGAGAGCATGGCCAGACGCACGACATGCACGAGGGTTCTGGGTGGCATGAGACATCCCACGGGGCAGAGGGGGGAAGGGTCTGAAATCTGTCCTACGGAGCAGGCAGGCTCAAGATTCGCGGAACGGGGCCGGCCCGAAGAGCCGTCCGTCCCAGATCACGTCGAACACGGGCATCACGGTCAGCCGACCCGCATCGGGGTGCGCGGGGTTGATGATGGCGTTCCACTCCACCGGCTGGCCCGCGAGGGATGGCACGAACAGGACGGCGGTCCGGGCCTCGCTGTGCCAGGCGTCCCCGAAATTCCTGGCCACGGGGGAGTCTTCATGATCCCAGCCTGAATGACGTGCCGGATCGAACCGCTCCATCGGCAGATCGTCGGGCAGGTGAATCGCCGCCGCATGATGCCGGCCGGGAAGGCGCGTGCGTCCCCCATGCACCAGCTTTTCCAGGATGGCGGTGGCGTAATGCTCCGATGTGTAGATCAGGGTCCGCCCGGGCGAGTTCCATCTGCCGCCTTCGAGCGCGGCCCCGCTGCCGTCGTACACCGGATACCTCCGCTTGGCCACCCGGTAGACCGT
Organism: Gemmatimonadales bacterium; assembly: GCA_036265815.1. Classification (NCBI taxonomy): domain Bacteria; kingdom Pseudomonadati; phylum Gemmatimonadota; class Gemmatimonadia; order Gemmatimonadales; species Gemmatimonadales bacterium. The sequence continues at coordinate 34,869 of DATAOI010000071.1, read as the reverse complement.
CATCGGCGGGGCCTCACACCGGGAGACTGTACTCGAGCTTCCAGAGCAGCGCTTCCACCCGGCGCGTGCCGAGGTCGGTGGCGGCGAGGTCCAGCGGGGCCTGGCCCTCGAGCATCGGATGGTCCGTGGTCAGAAACCGCTGCGCCTCCTCCGGCGACTCCCACACCTGCTCGGCCAGCGCCGTGAGCCGGGCGATGCGCTCCAACCGCTCGCTCTCCGCCGGCTTGAGGCGACCCTCTCCTTCCCGGCGCTGCAGGGTGGAGCGGGGCAGCACGATCTCCTGTACGTGGCGCTGCTGCCGCTCGGGATAGCCTCGGATCACATGGGTGAGCGACGCGTACGGCAGCCCCTTTCCCACGGCGCGCTCCACATCCGCCACGCTGGCGAGGTGCTCCCGCAGCACCTTCCGCCCGCCCAGGTGCTGCACGACTCTGCCGACATCGGGGTAGCTCGACACCGTCGCCTCCCGCTCGAGGGGTTGCCCACATGAGCAAAATAGCAGCCCAGGTGGGCTGGCGCCAGCCGCCCGTTCGGGCCGAGCGGCCGATACCCCGCCAGTGAGAGCACCATCACATCCCGGGCTCGGATTGCACAATATCATGGGCCGCCACTGTGTGACACGCGGAGTGTGACACGACTTTTTTCCTCAGGTGTCGGAGCATCCCATGAGTCTCGATTCCCTCGACAAGCTCTTTCTGGAAGAGCTGAAGGACATTTACAGCGCCGAGAAGCAAATCGTGCGTGCCCTGCCCCGCATGGCTAAGGCCGCGGAGTCGCAGGACTTGCAACAGGCCTTCACGCACCATCTCAAGCAGACGCAGGGCCACGTGCAGCGCCTGGAGCAGATCTTCAAGGCCCTCGAGCAGACGGCCCGCGGCAAGAAGTGCAAGGGCATGGAAGGTCTATTGGAGGAAGGTAAGGAGATCCTGGAGCAGGAGGGCGAAGGCGCCGTGATCGACGCGGCCCTGATCGCCGCAGCTCAACGGGTCGAGCACTACGAGATGGCCGCCTACGGCTGTCTGCGGACCTACGCCCAGCTCCTGGGCTACTCAGATGCGGAGAGGCTGCTGCAACAGACCCTCGAGGAGGAGGAGGCCGCCGACCAGAAACTCACCCAGATCGGCGAGAGCGGCATCAACCAGGCGGCAGCATCCGTCGGCAGCGAGTCTGAGCTCAAGTAGCTCGGTCCGGGGCCGGCACGCCGCTAGCGGACCGCCGGCGGAGGCAACCGGCGGTCCGACTTGAGCGCCGCGTAATCGGGCATGGTCACGATGAGCCCGTGATCGGGGGTGTTCCTGGAATAGCCCGCGACCAGCTGTTCGTTGTAGTGATCCAGGAAGAAGTCGAAGCGATCCTTCGGCTCGGCGTCGACGATGAGCAGGTCGGTGTCGGTCATGGTGAGCTTCCCGAAGCGCAGCACCCCGCCACGGAAAAACATGTAATTCGGCGCCTTGGGCTCGGGAGGAGCGCGCGGATGCGCCTCCGACTCGGGCCTGGGCCCGAACACCTGCACCAGCTCCGTGTCGGTCACCTCGACGGCGACCACCCGCCCCTGCACCTTGGGTGGCGGCAGCAGCCCCGTGGGCGAGAGCAGAAAGTCGTTGCCCTCGATCCGGACGCCGCGGGCCCCGCTGGTGTTCACCATCTTCTCCAGGTTGAGGCCGAAGAACTTCATCAAGCCCCCTACCTTGATCCCCACCGCCTTGATGGACGTCGGGTGCAGCCGGAGGTCGCCCTCGGGAGTGATGGTGAGATCGGCCACCATGGTGAACGAGATTCCCTTCATCAGGCCGCGTTGCTCGACATGCCCCTCCTTCACCGTGACGGTCAGCTTGCGCAGCGGTGACCCGCGATAGGCGAAGGTGTAACGGTTGAGCAGGCCGCTGAGGGACGCCGGGGTAATCCCGATCCTGGCCGTGTCGATGGCCAGGATGAAGGAGTGCTTGTCGTCCAGATAGGGCAGGTGCTCGGGCGCGGCGCGGAGGAGCGCACCGCGGAGCGAGTGGATCCGCAGCACCACGCTCGAATCGATATGGAAGTCGACGTGACCCATCCGGGCCTGCACCCTGCCGTCCGCGGCGTGCTGGCCCCAGGCGCACACCGGCGCCGCGGCCGCACCTGCCGTCGAGGCGATCCACACTGTGCCAAGGCGCACTGCCAACGATCCCCGCCACATGGCTCTAGCCCCTCCCTCCGGGTATGAGTATGCTAGAGCCTTCCCGGACTCTCTCATAGACCCCTCGGCTCCCCAGGCCGATCTCCGCGTCAGCTCTGAGCGGATTGCGCGGCGACTGCGGACGCGAGGCTCAGCCCCGGTATCTCCATGACCGCGACCGCCACCCCGCTCACTCCCGCGTTCGTCCACACCCAGGAGTTCCATACTCCCGCCAGCGTGCGCCGGGGCGTCATCGCCGGGGTGGTGGGGAACATGCTCGAGTGGTACGACTTCGCCCTCTTCGGGTTCTTCGCCCGGCAGATCGGCACCCATTTCTTTCCCGCCGGAAATCCGACCGCATCGCTGCTGGCAGCGTTCGGCACGTTCGCGGCCGGCTTCCTCATGCGGCCGGTGGGCGGGGCGCTGTTCGGCTGGATCGGGGACCGCTTCGGCCGCAAGGAGGCGCTGGTCGGGTCGGTGCTCGCCATGGCGTTCCCCTCATTCTTCATCGGGCTCCTGCCCGGCGCGGCGACGATCGGTCTGGCGGCGCCCATCCTGCTGGTGCTATTTCGCATGCTCCAGGGGGTGTCGGTCGGCGGCGAGTACATGGCGTCCGCGGTGTTTCTGGTGGAGGGCTCGGCGCCGGGCCACCGTGGCTGGATGGGGAGCTGGGGGCCGTTCGGCGCGGCGTCCGGGACTCTGCTCGGCTCGGCGGCGGGCTGGCTGGTGAACGCGAGCATGTCGCCCGAGGCGGTGAATGACTACGGCTGGCGGATCCCGTTTCTGGTGGGGCTCTTGGTCGGGCTCGGCGGCCTGGCGATCCGGCGGCACTACGTCGAACGGGTGCCCCAGCAGGCGCCAGCCAAGTCCCCGCTGAGCGAGGCATTGCGCGCGCACTGGCGGACGATGGCGCACCTGGTGGCCCTGACGGCGGGGATCAGCGTCGGGTTCTACACCACGTTCGTCTATTCCGCCATCTGGCTCCAGCAGGTGGCCCAGGTGCCGGCCATCAGGGCGTTCGAGCTCAACACGATCGCCATGATGCTGCTGCTGGTGATCACTCCGGTGGCCGGGCTCGCGAGTGACCGTCTGGGACGGCGCGTCGTGCTGGCCTGGGCGGCGGGAGGACTCGCACTGCTGGCCTGGCCGCTCATGGCACTGATGGCCCACGGCACTCCGCTGGCCATTCTCGGAGGTCAGATGGGGCTCGCCCTGCTGGTCGGCACGACCGGCGCTGTGCTTCCGGCCGCCATGGCGGAGCTGGCGCCCTGGCGGGTCCGCTGTACCGTGCTGTCCGTGGGATACAACGTGTCGCTCGCCCTGCTTGGCGGGACCACGCCGATGATCGCCGCCTGGCTGGTGGCGCGCACCCAGGTGAACCTGGCGCCCGGGATCTATCTCGCGCTGGCGGCGACGGTCACCTTTCTCGGCGCGCTCCTCTTGCCCGGAACCGCCCGGCACCGGATGACCCAGGAGTTCCAGGCGGCGCGCCCGCGCTGACCGCGGGCCGCGGGCCCTCTTCCCGCGTTTCCCGCCTCCCTGCTATCGTACCCCGACGCATCCACTCGGGTCTCATGCCCGTCTTCGAGCTGGTCATCACCTTGCTTCTAGTCGGCGCCGTCCTCGCGGCGTTCGCCCGCCGGATGAACGCGCCCTACCCCGCGCTGCTGGCGCTGGCGGGCGCGGTGCTCGCGCTGCTGCCCAACGTGCCCAGCGTGATGCTGGATCCCCGGCTGGCCCTGACCCTGTTCGTGGCCCCGGTGCTGCTCGACGCCGCTTTCGACTCCTCCCCGCGCGACCTCAAACAGAATTGGCGGGCGGTGACCGGCCTCGCGCTGGTCGCGGTGGGACTCACGGTGGTGGCGGTGGCGGTGGTAGCGCGGTGGATGGTTCCGGAGCTCTCCTGGCCAGCCGCGATCGCGCTCGGCGCCATCGTGGCGCCGCCCGATGCCGCCGCGGCCACCGCCGTGCTCCGCCAGCTCCGGGCGCCGCACAACGTCTTCGTGATTCTCGAGGGCGAAAGCCTGTTCAACGATGCGACCGCGCTCCTGACCTACCGGCTGGCGGTGGCGGCAGCGCTCACCGGCACCTTCTCCGGATGGAGCGCCATCCCGATGCTGGCGGTGGTGACCGCCGGCAGCATCCTGCTGGCGGCGGTGCTCTGTCGGGCCTCGCTCTTCCTCAACTCCCGGATCGACGACCTGTCCACGGCCGTCATCTCGCAGTTCGTGTCCACCTTCGCCGTGTGGATGATCGCCGAGGGGCTCGGGCTCTCCGGCATCATCACGATGGTGGTCTACGCGATCCTGGTGGCCCGTACGGCGCCCGACCAGTTCCCGGCCCGGCTCCGGATTCCCTCGTACGCGGTCTGGGAAGTCGCCGTCTTCGTGCTGAACGTGCTGGCATTCATCCTGGTGGGCCTCCAGCTCAAGCCGATCCTGCAGCGGCTGGGACACGCCGAGTTGATCACCTACCTGGGAGTGGCGGCGGCGGTCACGGCGGCGGTGGTGCTGGTGCGTATCGTGTGGGTGATGGGCTACGCCGCAGTCGGTCGCTGGCTGGTCCGTCCCGGCAGCCGGCGGTATCCCTCGTTCCGGACGGCGACGGTGATCGCCTGGTGCGGCATGCGGGGCATCGTCACGCTGGCCGCGGCGCTGGCGCTGCCCGCGCGGTTTCCCTACCGCGACCTCATTCTCTTCACCGCGTTCTCGGTGGTGCTCGCCACGCTGGTGGTTCAGGGGATGACGGTGAGTCCGCTCATGCGCACGCTTCGGCTGCAGGACGACCATACGGTCGAGCGCGAGGTCCGGCTGGCCCGGGCGGAGACGGCGCGGGCCGGGCTGGCGGCCATGGACGGCGTGGCGAGTGGAAACGAGATGGTGCGGCTGCTGCAGCAGAAATACCAGGCGCGGGTGGATCGGGCCGAATCCGGCGGGGCGGCGGCCCCTGACGACGGTCGGGGAGCGGACTACTGGGGCGCGGTGCGCCGAGCCCAGCAGGCGGAGCGGCGCCGGCTCTCGGATCTACGGTCGCGGGGGGTGATCGGGGATGACGCCTTCCACCGGGTGGAGGAGGAGCTGGACTTTGCCGAGATGAACGCGGAGGCGATGACCCGGGGAGAGTAGGTGTCACTCCAGCGGCTGCGTGCTGGGCGCCGCGCGGCCCCGCTCGGCCTGCTGGATCGCCCACGCCGCGTTCACCAGACCGACGTGGCTGAACGCCTGGGGAAAGTTGCCCAGCAGCTCGCCGGTGGCGCCGTCGGCCTCCTCCGAGAGAAGACCGACGTCGTTGACGAACGCCGCCGCCCGGCCGAACACCTCCCGGGCCCGCGCCGTCTCCCCACTCAGCGCGAGCGCGTGGGCCAGCCAGAAGGTGCAGAGCAGGAACGCCCCCTCCCTTCCCTCCAGGCCGTCCTCCACCCGGTAGCGGTAGACCAGACCTCGGGGGTCGGTGAGCCGGGTGGCGATCGCGTTCACGGTGGCGCGCACCTTGGGATCGTCACCCGGCAGCAGGCCCATGATCGGGATCAGCAGGGTGGAGGCGTCCAACGCGTCGCCATCGAACGTCTGGGTGAACGCGCCCGCGCGGTCGCTCCAGCCGCGCTCCAGAATCGCCCGGCGGATCTCCTCGCGCCCGCTGGTCCATCGACCCACCCGCTCCGGCTCGGCGCCGAGGAGATCGGCCAGCTCGACCCCACGGTCGAGCGCCACCCAGCAGAGCAGCTTGGAATGCACGAAGTGCCTGGGCTGGTCCCGGATCTCCCAGATGCCGTGGTCCGGCTCTCGCCAGCGGCGAAGTGCCGCGTCGGCCACGTCGGCCAGGAAGCCGGCGGTGGTGGGCGCGAGCGTTCCCAGCTGACCGCGCAGCCGGTGCACCGCGCTCAGGAGCTCGCCATAGACGTCGACCTGGCGCTGGCTCCAGGCGGCATTGCCGACCCGGACCGGCCGGCTGTCACGCCAGCCGGACAGGTGGGAGAGCTCGCGCTCCGAGAGGTCGCGCTCGCCGCCCACCCCGAACATGATCTGCAGGTCGCCTTCCTCGTGAAGCTGGCGGACGGCGGTGCGGGCGATGAAGTCGAAGAACTGGATCGCCTCGTCCGGGCAGGCCGCGACCCAGAGCGCTTCCAGCGTCAGGCTCGCGTCGCGGATCCAGGTGTAGCGGTAGTCCCAGTTGCGCTCCCCTCCCACCACCTCGGGCAGCGACGTGGTGGCCGCGGCGACGATGGCGCCGGTCGGCTGATAGGTGAGGCCCTGCAGCACCACGCCGCTGCCCTTCACCAGCTCCGGCCAGGGACCGTCATAGCGCTGGTGATGGCTGGACCAGCTCTGCCACGCGGCGATCGTCTCCCGCAGGCGATCGGTCACCTCCTGCTCGGTCCAGCAGGCATCCTGCCCACCGTCGGGCTGAAACTGCAGCGCGAAGGCCCGCGACTCGCCCGCGTGGAGGGTGATCCGGGCCCGCGCGGCCCCGTCCCCGCTCGCGTGCGGCACCGGTGAGGAGAAGACCAGGTCCGAGGCGCCAGCGGGATCGTGCCCCGCGCGCCCGTAGTCCGGCCGGGGCGCATATTCCATCTCCAGCTCGACGCTCCCGGCGGTACATTCCGCCCGTCTGAGCAGCACGTGGGGCGATTGGGTGGCCAGCTGATGGTCTCGCTCGTTGGCACCTACTGCGAGCGCATCGGTGAGCGTGACCCGTCCGGTCGGGGTCTCGTAGCGGGTCTCCAGGACCAGGGTGCCGTCGAGATAGCGGCGGCGGATGTCCGTGGCACCGGGCACGGCGATGGACCAGTGCCCCGCCCGCTCATCCAGCAGCCGGCCGAAGACCGAGGGCGCGTCGTAGCGCGGAAAGCAGAGCCAGTCCACCGACCCCGCGCGGTGCAGCAGCGCGGCGGAGCGGCAGTCGGACAGCAGGGCGTACTCGGCGATGGGCTGCCGACTCATCGCCCTAGGCAGGTTCCTGGAGGAAAGATCGGCGCACCCCCCGAGCGGAGGGCCCCAATATGGCGAAAATTCCTTGGCTGCTCCAGTTCAGTGACCCGGCGCTCCTCTTCATGAGGCTGCTGGTGGGCCTGGTGTTCATCACCAGCGGACGGAGTCACGTGAAAGACCCCGTCGCCCGGGGCAAGAGCATCGGGGCGAGCCCGGGGTTCACCCGCATTCTCGGCGTCGCGGAGGTGGCGGGCGGGCTGGGCGTGGCGCTGGGCGTGCTGCCCCAGGTGGCCGCGCTGGGGCTCATTCTCATCATGCTCGGCGCGATCCAGAAAAAGCTCTTCGTCTGGCATACCGGATTCTGGGGAGAGCATAGCGACGGCTGGCACTACGATCTCCTCTTCGTGGCGATGAACCTGGTGATCGCGACGACGGGGGGCGGGCGGTATGTGCTCGTGTGAGCGGGGCCGGTCATCCCGAGGAGCGGGAGCGCCGGGTTGTCATCCACCCGACGCTCGGACGACAGCTGCCCTCTGACCCTAGCGCGGCTTGAACAGCTGCAGGTACTTGCCGTACCCCTCCGCCTCCAGCCGGTCAACCGGGACGAACCGGAGCGCCGCGGAGTTCATGCAGTAGCGTTTCCCGGTCGGCGGAGGGCCGTCGTCGAACACATGCCCCAGATGGGAGTCGGCGTGGGCCGAGCGCACTTCGGTCCGGTCTTCCAGCAGCCGGTGGTCACTTTTGGTCTGGAGATTGGCCGGCTCCATCGGCCGGACGAAGCTGGGCCACCCGGTACCCGATTCGTACTTGTCGAGCGAGCTGAACAGCGGCTCGCCGGAGACCACGTCGACGTAGATCCCCGCCGCGTGGTTGTCCCAGTAGGCATTGTGGAACGGCCGCTCGGTCCCCTCGTGCTGGGTCACGGTGTACTGCTCCGACGTGAGCTGACGTTTGAGCTCGGCATCGCTCGGCTTCTTGAAGGTCATCGGGTTCCATCCAATGGGTTGGGCCTGCGCCGCCGCGGTGCCGCCGGTCGATGCCAGCGCCGCCGCGGCCAAGGCGAAGATCAGAGCGAGTCTCACTGGCCGCCTCCCTTCGAGACTGCCAGGTCGCCCCAGAGCTCCCGGGTCCGCTGATCCCGCCCGCACCCGATCCGGTACGCCTCGTAGCGGGCCGGGTTCTTCTTGTAGAAGAGCTGGTGGTATTCCTCCGCCGGGTAGAACGGCGTCGCCGGCTGGATGGCCGTCACGATCGGCGTGGCGAATCGGTGCGACTCGTCCAGGGCCCGCTTCGACGCCTCGGCCAGCCGCTGCTGCGTTGAGTCGTGATAGAAGATGATGGAGCGGTACTGGGGTCCGCGATCGCAGAACGCCGCGTTGGGCGTCAGCGGATCGATGTGGTGCCAATAGATATCGAGCAGCTTCTCGTAGGAGATCTTGGCCGGATCGTAGACCAGTTGCACCGATTCGGCGTGGCCCGTCTCCCCCGTCTCCACATCCTCGTAGGCTGGATTGGCCTTCTTGCCGCCGGCATAGCCGGCAGTGGTCTTGACCACGCCCGCGACACCGTCGAACGCCTTCTGCATCGACCAGAAGCACCCGCCGGCGAAGGTGGCCAGCCGCTGCCTGGCAGTCGGGACCGGGAGCGGCGCACGAGCGAGCCGATCACCCGCGGGCCCCGCCCCGGAGAGCCGGAAGCCGAGGATGGAGAGCCCGATGAGTCCGACGGCGGCGATGCCGGTGAGGTACGAACGATGACGCATGGGTGCGACGCTCCGATATAGAGACACCACAATAACGCCTGCGATGTACTTTTGGATCCCTCCTCAGCGGCCCATCTGGCGGCGCAGCGGCGATGGTTGCATCTTGCCGCCGCTGCTCGTCCCCATGTCCCAGCCATTGCAAGGAGTTACCATGCGTTGCCACCCCCTGCCCGGGGCCCTGCTCCTCCTGGCGAGTCTGCTCGCGGCCTGCAAATCCGACCGGCCGGTCACCGAGACCACCCGATCCCCGGCTGCACCGGCCCCGTCCGCGGCCACCCCCTCCGTCCCAGCGACCGTGACGGTAACCGCGAGCGAGTTCAAGCTGGATCTCCCGGCGCAGATCCCGGCGGGTGCGGTAACCCTGCATCTCGTCAATCGTGGCAAGGAGCTTCATCAGGCCCAGATCATCCGGTTGGACGATGGCAAAACGGTGGCGGATTTCTCCAAGGCGATGAAGGAGAACGGCCCTCCACCCTCCTGGGTGAAGTTCGTCGGGGGTCCCAACGGCATCGCCCCTGGTACGGACGGCAACACGGCGACCGTGTTGACCCCGGGTCATTACGCGGTGCTGTGTTTCATTCCCGGACTCGACGGCGTCCCTCACGTCATGAAGGGGATGATCCAGCCGTTCGAGGTCACGGGCGCGAGCGGCGCCGCGGCGGCTGAGCTTCCGGCCGCCGACGTCACCATAAAGCTGGCGGACTACAGCTTCGAGCCCTCCCAACCGCTCACCCCGGGGCATCACACGATTCGGGTGGAGAACACGGGTCCGCAACCCCACGAATTGGTGCTCCTCAAGCTCGTCCCGGGAAGATCGGTCGGTGATTTCGGCAAGTGGGCCATGGAGGGGATGAAGGGACCACCGCCGGCGATGCCGATGGGGGGCGTCGGTTTTATCAACAAGGATGCCAGCGGCGTCTTCATGACTGATCTCACGCCCGGTGACTACGGGCTCATCTGCTTCGTACCCGACGTGAAGGATGGCAAACCTCACCTCGCGCACGGGATGATCAAACAATTCAAGGTGGAATAGCAAAGACAGGGTCGCTTTACCGCGCTTCGGTTATACTGCGCTCATGCGCCTACCGACCGACCCGCTGTTCCTCATCGAGCCTCCCGGGGGCGCGGGCCCGCCGGCCAGCACCCCGGGGTTCATCCCATCCCGTCGCTGAACCCGCGCCTCCTTTCCCGCCTGATCGTCCGCCGCCCGGACACCCGTGAGGACCTGCTCACCGGGCCGATCCGAGGCGAGCTGCTGGGCGCAGAGCACCTGGGCGAGCGCGCCCAGGCGGTGGCGGCGGAGCAGCGGCTCACCGGCGTCCGGCGGCCCGGACGTCGGCGCACGCCCCTGCTGGCGCGGCTCAACCAGACCCGCCGAATCCTGGAGGATGCCCACGCGCGGCTGACCGCGGCCTCCGATGGAGGCGAGGACATCGGGCCCGCCGGCGAATGGCTGCTGGACAACTACCATGTCATCCAGGAGCACGTCGGCGAGGTCCGGGAGAGCCTGCCTCGAGGCTACTACCGGGAGCTGCCCGAGTTGGCGAGCGGACCGCTGGCCGGCTATCCCCGAGTCTACGAGCTGGCGATCGTTCTGATCTCGCACAGCGAGGGCCGGGTCGACCTGGACAACGTGAGCGGCTTCGTCGCGGCGTTCCAGCGGGCGACCCCGCTCACCATCGGCGAGCTCTGGGCCGTCCCCGCGATGCTGCGGCTGGGCCTGATCGAGAACGTCCGCCGTATGGCGCTGCGCGCGGTGCTGCGGCTCGACGAGCTGGCCGCCGCGGATGCCGCCGCCGCGCGGATCGCCCGCGCGGGCGAGACCGACCGCGACGCTCTCGACGAGGCGCTCACCCGCTTCGCCTCTCATCCCCCGCCGCTCACGCCGACGTTCGTCTCCCGCTTCCTGCAGCAGCTCCGCATCGAGGGCGGCGCGCTTCCCGCCGTCGTGCGCCTGGAGCAGTGGATTGCGGAGGAGGCGCTGGGAGCAGAGGAGGCCACCGTCCGGGCCACCCAGCGGCTGGCGCTCACCCAGGTGGGGATGGCCAACAGCATCACCAGCCTCCGCGCGATCGCCCGGATGAACTGGCGCGCGCTCGTCGAGGAGCAGAGCCGGATGGAGCCGATCCTCCGGGAGGACCCGTCCGGCTTCTACCCTCGGATGACGTTCGCGACCCGCGATCGATATCGCCACGAGGTGGAGCGCATCGCCAAGCGCACCGGACGCGCGGAGGAGGCCGTGGCGCGGGCCGCGCTCCAGTGCGCCCGCACCGCCGGCGAGCCGGATCCGGGAGAACCGCGGCGGAGACACGTGGGCTACTACCTGATCGGCCCCGGGCTGCTCGAGCTGGAGAGGATCACCGGCTATCGCCCGACACCTGCCCAGGCGGTGGACCGCTGGGTGCGGCAGCATCCCAACGTCGTGTTCGTGGGCGGGGTGCTCGCGGCCACGCTCGGCGCGCTGGCCGCGGTGCTGTGGCTGGGCGGACCGCCGGCCCGCCAGGCCTGGGTCGCCGTCCTCCTCCTCGGCCTGATCCCCGCCAACGACATCGCCGTCAACCTGGTGAACCAGCTGGTCACGGCATTCCTGCCGCCCCGGCCGCTTCCCAAGCTGGACCTGCACGAGCACGGGGTTCCCCCCGAGTTCCGCACCGCCGTGGTGATCCCGACGCTGTTCGGCAGTGTGGACGCGGTCCGTGAGGCACTGGAGAACCTGGAGGTCCAGTTCCTGGCCAACCGGGAAGCCCACCTCCATTTCGCCGTACTGAGCGACTTCACCGACGCGCCAGCCGAAACCCGCGAGGGCGACGCGGCGATCGTCGAGGCCGCGGTCGACGGCGTGCGGGCACTCAACGCCCGCTACGGCGGCGGACGGGAGGACGCGTTCTACCTCCTCCATCGGCCGAGGCGATGGAATCCCGCTGAAGGCGTCTGGATGGGCTGGGAGCGAAAACGGGGAAAGCTGGCCGAGTTCAACCGGTTCATCCGGGGCGGCGCCAAGGGTGCGTTCCTGGTGACGGTGGGAGACATGGAGCCGCTTCGCGCGGTCCGGTATGTGATCACGCTGGACGCCGACACCGTGCTGCCGCCGGACGCGGCTCCGCTGCTGGTCGGCGCGCTGGCCCATCCCCTCAATCACGCGGTTTACGACCCGGCCCTCGGCCGAGTGGTGCACGGCTACGGCATCCTCCAGCCGCGGGTCGGCGTGTCGCTTCCCAGCGCCCACCGGTCGGTGTTCGCCTCCATCCATTCGGGCCATCCGGGGGTCGATCCGTACACCACGGCGGTGTCCGACGTCTACCAGGATCTGTATGGCGAGGGGAGCTTCACCGGCAAGGGGGTCTACGATGTCGACGCGTTCGAGCAGGCGACCCACGGACGCTTCCCGGAGAACACCCTGCTCTCCCACGACCTGATCGAGGGCAGCTACGCCCGGGCCGGTCTCGCCACCGACGTCATCGTCTACGACGAATACCCGACCCGCTACCTGACGTTCACCAGCCGCAAGCACCGCTGGATTCGGGGCGATTGGCAGCTGCTGCCGTGGCTCATGCGCCGGGTGCCCGGCCCGGACGGCGCCGAGCCCAACCGGCTCTCGCTCCTGTCCCGCTGGAAGATCATCGATAACCTCCGACGCAGCACGATCGAGCTGGCCCAGCTGGCGTTCCTGCTGGCCGGCTGGATCGTCCTGCCGGGCGGGGCGCTCCGCTGGACCCTGCTCGGCCTCGGCGCGATCGCCGCTCCCTGGATCGTGTCGCTGCTCCTGGCGCTGCTGCGGCCCCCGCTGGACAAGTCCTGGCGGCCCTACTACGCGGCGGTGGCACGCGACGCGGTTACCAGCGCCCAGCAGGTAACGCTCGCCATCGTCTTCCTGCCGCACCAGGCGTGGGTGTCCGCCGATGCCATCGTCCGCACCCTGATCCGCCTGCTGGTGACCCGGCGCCACCTGCTGGAGTGGCGGACGGCCTCCCAGACCGAGCGCGGCATGTCGGACTCGTTCCGGACCTACTGGCGGAGCATGTGGCCGGCGGTGGGACTCGCCGGCGTGGTGCTGCTGCTGGTGATGGGGCGGGCCAGCGGGCATGGCCCGGTCTCGCCGATCCCCCTCTGGCAATGGGGCATCGCCGTGCTCCCGCTGGCGCTGGCGTGGCTGGTCTCGCCCGCGGTGGCTCACGCCCTGGGCGCGCCCGCGCTGCCCCGGGAGCACCGGCTGCCGCCCGACAGCCGGCGCCAGGCGCTTCGCTACGCCCTGCTCCACTGGCACTTCTTCGACCGCTTCGTCACCGCTGAGACCCAGTGGCTGGCACCGGACAACTTCCAGGAGGATCCCGGGCCGGTGGTGGCCCTGCGCACGTCGCCCACCAACATCGGTCTCCAGCTGCTGGCCACCGTGAGCGCCTGGGACCTGGGCTTCATCCCGCTCGACGACCTGGTTCGCCGTCTGGAGCTGGTGCTCCGCTCGCTCGAGGGGATGCGCCGATTCCGAGGACACTTCTACAACTGGTACGACCTGCGGGACCTGAGCGTGCTGGAGCCGGCGTACATCTCCACCGTCGACAGCGGCAATCTCGCAGGGCACCTCATCGCGCTGAGGCAGGCCTGTCTGGAGCTGCCGGACGACTCGGCGTTCGACTCGCGCATCTGGCGCGCCCTCGATACGGCGCTGGCCCTGGTCGAGGAACGGACCTCGGCGGTGCCCCAGGCGTCGGGCGCCCGGGAGCCGCTTCGTGCCGCGCGCGCCGCTCTGGTCGCCTCCCGGCGGGAGCCGGCCTCCACGGCGGCCCTCTCCCGCGTGGCCGAGCCGCTGGAGCGCGCGGCAGCGGTGCTGGGCGGGGTCGGGCTGCCGCGCGACCTGGTCGAGCCGGCGCTCGACTGGATCTCCTGGACCCGCAGGCTGATCACGACGCACTGCGACTGGACGGCGAGGCTCGATGCCAGGCCCTTCGCCAGCCTGCGGGAGCTCGCGCCCCACTCGCCAGAGGCCGCGCAGCTGATCTCGCGGCTGGAGGTGATCGCCGAGCGGGCCCGGGATTACGCCATGGGGATGGATTTCCGCTGCCTCTTCGATGAGAAGCGGAAGCTGTTCGCCATCGGGTTCCAGCAGAGCGCGCACGCCCTGGACAGCTCCAACTACGACCTGCTCGCCTCCGAGGCGCGGCTGGCGAGCTTCCTCGCCGTGGCCAAGGACGACGCGCCGGTGGACCACTGGTTCCATCTCGGCCGCACCCTGACCTACGCGGCGGGAGCGCCGGCGCTGGTGTCGTGGAGCGGGAGCATGTTCGAGTATCTGATGCCGATGCTGGTCATGCGCTCGTTCCCCTATACGCTGCTGGCGCAGACCTGCCAGGGCGCCGTGAGCCGGCACGTCGCTTATGGCGGCGAGCGCGGTGTCCCGTGGGGCGTTAGCGAGAGCGCGTACAACCTGCGCGACCGGCACCACACCTATCAGTACCGCGCCTTCGGCGTGCCCGATCTGGCGCTCAAGCGCGGCCTGGGACGCGAGCTGGTGGTGGCGCCGTACGCCACAGTGCTGGCCATGATGATCGACCCCCAGCGAGCGCTCGCCAACCTCACGCTGCTGGAGAGCAAGGGCGCCCTCGGCCCCTACGGTTTCCGCGACGCACTGGACTATACCCGTCCCGATCCCGCTCGCCGCTATGCCTTGGTCCACACCTACATGGCGCATCATCTGGGAATGGGACTGGTGGCCCTGACCAACGCCATGACCGCCCACGTGTGGCAGCGCCGGTTTCACGCCGACCCGGTGGTGCGCTCGGCGGAGCTGTTGCTGCACGAGCGGATCCCCCGCAGGCTGGTACTGCAGGAACCGCAGGACGATCGGCTGGACCAAGCGAGACCCGAAGCGGATCTCTACCGGCCGACCGTACGTCAGTTCGATACCGTGGACACGCCGCAGCCGCATGTCGCCCTGCTGGGCCACCTGCCGTACACCATCATGGTCAGTCACGGCGGCTCGGGCTACAGTCGCTTCGAGGGGCTCGCGGTGACTCGTTGGCGCTCGGATGGGACCAGCGACGCCACCGGGCAGTTCTGCTACGTCAAGGATCCTGCCACCGGCCGCCTCTGGTCGGCGGCGCATCAGCCGGTGTGCGCCCCGGCCGACCGATATCGCGCCCTCCTGGCCACCGACCGGGTCACCTTCGAGCGCTTCGACGGCGAGATCGAGACCCGCACCGAGATCGCGGTGGTTCCCGAGGACTCGGCCGAGGTGCGGCGGGTGACGGTGACCAACAACGGCGATCAGGTCCGGGAGCTCGAGCTCACCAGCTACGGCGAGATCGTGCTCGGCCCGCCGGAGGCGGACCGGATCCACCCCGCGTTCGGTAACCTGTTCGTCGAGACCGAGTGGCACGACTGGTGTAGCGCGATCACCGCCACCCGGCGGCCGCGCTCGGCCGGGGAGCGTGAGCTCTGGTGCGTGCACGTGGTCGACAGCGGCAAGGAGCGGGTCGGGGCGGTCAGTTGCGAGACCGATCGGGCCCGCTTCCTCGGCCGGGGCCGCACCACCCGCGACCCGGTCGCCCTGGAAACCGACGGGGCGCTGTCGGGCACGACCGGCCCGGTGCTGGATCCGATCTTCGCGCTCCGCACGAGGGTCAGGCTGGACCCGGGCCAGTCCGCCTCGGTCGCGTACACGACGCTCGTGGCCACCAGCCGCGAGCGGGCGTTCGAGCTGGCCGATCGCTACCATGATCCGCACGCGGCGCAGCGGGCGCTCGACCTGGCCTGGACCTCCAGCCAGGTGGAGCTCCGCGAGCTCAACATCTCTCCGATAGATGCGGCGGTGTTTCAGGAGATCGCCGGGCTCCTGCTCTACGGCTCGCCGGCCCTGCGTGCGCCGCAGAGCGAGCTGCGCCGAAACCAGGGCTCCCAGCCGCTTCTGTGGGCCCATGGGATCTCGGGCGACTGGCCCATCCTGCTTGCCACCATCGAGAACGCCGAGGGCCTGCCGACGCTCCGGCAACTGCTGGCGGCACACCGGTACTGGCACCGCCGCGGGATGATGGTGGACCTCGTGGTGGTCAGCGCGAGCGCATCCAGCTACATCCAGGATCTGGACGACCGGATCACGGCCGCCGCCTATGCGCTGAGCGATCCCGGCGCCATCGACCGCTCGGGCGGGGTGTTCATCCGGCGCCGGGACCTGCTGGGTGCCGAGGATCTCCTGATGCTCCGGGCCACGGCCCGGGTGCACGTGCCCTGCGACGGCCGACCGCTTGGCCGAGTGCTGAGCGCGGCCATGGCGCCGGCGCCGGTGGAGCCGCCGGTGGAGCAGCGGGACAGCTCCAACGTCCCTCCCCGCGCGCCGGCCCGGAGCGACTCCGCGGTGGCGAAGGTGGTGCGGAGGATCGGGGCGCTGCCCGGGCTGCTGACCTCCCATCTGGGCGCGGGCCCCTCGACCCGGACCGCACGGCCGACCCGCGAGGGAGAGCTCCCGCCGGTGGCATCGCTCAACGGGTTCGGCCAGCTCGGGCCCGACGGCGAGTACGAGATCAGCATCGTCGGCGACCGGCTGCCGCCCGCGCCCTGGGCCAACGTGATCGCAACCCCGCATGGCGGGTTCGTGATCACTGAGCGAGGCGGCGGCTTCTGCTGGACCGTGAACAGCTACTTCTTCCGGCTCACGCCCTGGCACAACGATCCGGTGAGCGATCCGCCCGGCGAGGTGCTGTACCTGCAGGACATGGAAAACGGCGAGCTGTGGTGCCCCACACCCGGCCCGGTCCGCTCCGGCGGGGCGTACACCGTGCGCCACGGCGCGGGATCGTCGTCATTCGAGCATCAGCGCGGCGGCATCGGCACCCGGCTCACGCTGGGCATGGCGGATGACGCGCCGGTCAAGCTCGCGCTGTTGCGGGTGACCAACCAGGAGTCGCGCGCCCGGCGGCTGACGCTGACGAGCTACGTGGAATGGACGCTGGGCGTGCTCCGGGAGCATACCCAGCACCAGGTGTGCACCGCGTTCGACTCCGAGCATGGCGCCATCCTGGCGCAGAACTTCTTCGACCCGCAGTTCGCCGGCCAGGTGGCGTTCCACGCGTTCACCGAGCCGGTCCTCGCCTACTCCGGCAACCGGCGAGAGTTTCTCGGCCGAAACGGCGCCGTGAGCGACCCGGCGGCCCTCCGGGGCGAGGCGCTCCGCGGCACGACGGGCGCCGGTCACGATCCCTGCGCGGCGCTGCAGTGCCTGATCGAGCTGGCGCCGTGGGAAACCCGCGAGATCGTGATCCTCACCGGGGCCGGCACCGATCGGGCCGCCGCACAGGCGGCGCTCGCCGAGTACCGCGACGTGCCCCGCGCCCGTGCCACTCTCGTCCGGGCCGGCGACCGGTGGCGGGAGCGCCTCTCGGTCGTGACCGTCCGGACGCCGGAGCCCTCCTTCGACGCGATGCTGAACCGGTGGACCCTCTACCAGGCGCTCGCCTGCCGCATGTGGGCCCGCTCGGCGATCTACCAGAGCAGCGGCGCCTACGGCTTCCGCGATCAGCTGCAGGACGTGATGGCATTCGTCTACGCGGAGCCGGCGCTCGCGCGGGAGCACATCCTGCGCGCGGCTGGCCGCCAGTTCGTGGAGGGCGACGTGCAGCATTGGTGGCACCCGCAGAGCGGGCGCGGGGTGCGGACCCGAATCTCCGACGACCTGGCCTGGCTGCCGTACGTGGTCGATCACTACGTCCGGGTCACCGGTGACGCCTCGGTGCTCGACGAGTACGTTCCCTTCCTCAGCATGCGGGCCCTGGGGCCGGAGGAGCATGAGGTCTACGATCTGCCCGAGGTCAGCCCGGAGCGCGCCAGCGTGTATCAGCACTGCCTCCGCGCCCTCCGGCGGGCGTGTACCACCGGCGGCCACGGGCTGCCGTTGATCGGGACCGGCGACTGGAACGACGGCATGAACCGGGTGGGAGTCGAGGGCCGGGGGGAGAGCGTATGGCTGGCCTGGTTCCTCATCGCCACGCTCAGATCTTTCGCCGAACGGAGTGAGACGCGGGGCGAAGTCGCGGTGGCCGCCGAGCTCCGGCGGCAGGCCGATGATTACCTCGCGGCGGTGGAGAAGCACGGGTGGGACGGGGCCTGGTATCGTCGGGCGTACTTCGACGATGGCACGCCGCTAGGATCGCTGGGCAGCGACGAGTGTCGCATCGACTCCATCGCCCAGAGCTGGAGCGTCATCTCGGGCGCGGGCGATCCGGCCCGGCAGGTGCAAGCCATGGACTCGCTGGAGAGGTACCTGGTACGGGAGGACGGGCGGCTGCTGATGCTGCTCACGCCGCCCTTCGACACCACGGCCCAGGACCCGGGCTACATCAAGGGTTATCTGCCCGGCGTCCGGGAGAACGGCGCGCAATACACCCACGCCGCGCTCTGGGCGGTCCTGGCCACCGCGCTCAGGGGAAAGGGGGACCGGGCGTTCGAGCTCTTTCAGATGCTCAACCCGCTGACCCATGCGCAAACGCCGGAGGAGGTCGAGACCTACAAGGTGGAGCCCTACGTTGTGGCCGCGGACGTGTACACGGCGGAAGGCCAGCTGGGCCGCGGCGGCTGGACCTGGTACACCGGCTCAGCGAGCTGGATGTACCGGGTCGGGCTGGAAGGGATCCTGGGCTTTACCAAGCGGGGCGATACCCTGTTCATCGAGCCCCGCGCGCCGGCCGCGTGGCGGGAGTACACCATCGAGTACCGCCATGGCCAGAGCCTCTATGTCATCGTGGTGCGCCAGGAGGAAGCCACGGAGGCGGGCGTGACCGAAGTGGCTATCGATGGGCGGGTGACGCCGGGAGGCGGGATTCCGCTGGTGGATGATGGCCAGCGTCACGCGGTGACCGTGCGAGCGACGAGTAGAGCGCCCCGCCCGCCACGATCAGATTCGCCACCACCACCTGGAGCGCGTGGATGAGCTCATCACGCGACGGCCTTGGGGGCCGCCGCGAGATCACGGATGGTGAGCGAGTCGGTGCGGACTTTATCCCAGTCCTGCAGCACCAACCCATGGGTGGCGAACAGCGAGCGGATCCGGCCGCTGTCCCAGCCGGCGATCTCCTCCAGGATGGGAATCATCACGCTCAACCCGTCGTCGCTCAGGATGGTGCGCCGGGCGATGGGAGTGAGATAGCGGTTCTCCGACACCGCGATGGTCAATCCGTCCAGCCGGTTCAAGTGCAGCATGATGTGCACGTCTGAGCTGCCGTCGCCCACATACACCACCCGGTCGTAGCTCACCCCCAGCGTTCGACGCAGCTCCTCCAGCACCGCCACCTTGCCGTACCCGGCGGGCACCCGCACGATCGACTCGATCTCCCCGGTGTCGGGCGCGTAGCGGAACCGGGTGCCGAAGATGTGGCTCTCCGGAACGAGACCTTCCAGGGCGGAGCGGATCACTTCCTCGGGGGCGGCCGAGATCACGTAGAAGGCGAAGTGGTGGCCATCGATCGCCTCCAGCAGGCGGGACAGGAGTCCCAGATTCTGCTTGAGCCGGATCCGCTTCCCGACCTCCACCAGATCTTCTCTCCGGACCCGGCGATACTCGGGGTCGTGCAGCAGCAGATAGGCCAGCTCGGCCCCCTGCTGCACCAGGTGAATCTCCGAGAGCCCCGCCGTCTTCTCGGCGAAGTCGCCGATGCCGAGCATCTCGCTCAGCACCAGACCGGAATCGTTGAAGCTCAGCGTCTGGTCGAAGTCGCTGGCCAGCAGAAACTTTTTCATGCGTCTCTCCCTCTCTCCTGGTCCGTCGGGTCATGCGGGGTCGGGGTCGAGCCTGACAAGTCACGTCCCCCGTACGCCGCGTGGCGGCGAGCACGAAGGGTAATGGCGGCGGCCGCCGTGAGTGGCGCGGTCGGGTAACAATCCTGCATCCCGAGGCGGTTCCCTCCGACATTCTTGTCGCAGCTGGGTGGCCGTGGTGAAACCGGCATGTGGGCCGGGCGTAGGGCCTAATGCCCACCACGACAACCATGAAGGACCAGGAGGATCAAAGTGAAACGCTCATTGTCCTCGCCACCGGTCTGGCTCAGCGCCTGCGGGCTGCTCGCCCTCCTCGCCGGCTGCGACACGAAGAAGCCAGATACCGAAACCGCGTCCGTCGGCGCCGCTACCCCCACCACCAGCGAAAAGATCGCGATCACCACCGCCTCCGATGAGGCGCGGACGCTCTATACCAAGGGTCGAGCCCTGGCCGACCAGCTCAAGCTGCACGATGCCCGCCAGCTGTTCGGGCAGGCCGTCGCGAAGGATCCCTCGTTCGCTCTCGCGCACTACAGCCTCGCCCTGAGCTCTGCCACCGCCAAGGACTTTTTGCAGCATCTGAATGAGGCGGTCGCCCTCTCGGAAAAAGTCTCCGAAGGAGAGCGGTTGCTGATCCTCGCACTGAAGGCGGGGAGCGATGCGGACCCCACCAAGGCGCTGGCCTACGCGGAGGAGCTGGCGGCCAAGTATCCCCGCGACGAGCGCGCGCACTTCACTCTGGCCGGGCAGTATCTCGGCCAGCAGGAGTTCGAGAAAGCCATCGATGAGCTGAAGCAGTCGATCGCGATCAACCCGAGTTTCTCGCCGGCGTACAACACCCTGGGCTACGCCTACCGGCCGCTGGAGAAGTACGCCGACGCGGAGAAGGCCTTCAAGAAGTACATCGAGCTGGTCCCGGACGATCCCAATCCGTACGACTCCTATGCCGAGCTGCTGATGAAGACGGGGCGGTTCGACGAGTCGATCGCGCAGTACCGGAAGGCGCTCTCGATCGATCCCCACTTCAGCAACTCGTACTTCGCGATCGCCTCGAATCTCATGTATCAGGGCAAGCACGACCAGGCGGTCGCGGAAGCGCAGAAGCTCTTCGATGCCGCCCGGGATGACGGCGACCGGCGTTTGGCCAAATTCACCCAGGCGCTGATCTATGTCGACGCCGGAAAGACCGCCAAGGCGATGGAGGCGATGCAACAGGAGCACGCCGTGGCCCTCAAGATCGCCGACACGGCCAACATGTCGGCTGACGAGGTCGCGATGGGAAACATCATGCTCGACGCCTGGAAATCGGACGAGGCGCAGAAGCACTTCACCCGCGCGGTCGATCTGATCATGGCGTCCAGCCAGTCGGCCGACGTGAAGGAGGACACCAAGCTGGCCGGCCACTATTTCGGCGGGCGGGTCGCGCTGGCCAGGAAGGATCTGGCGACGGCCAAGTCGGAGGCCGCCGAGTATCTGAAGGGTGCCGAGGCGAGGCACAACTCGTTCCGGATCCGGCAGGCGCACGAGCTGGCGGGCACCATCGCGCTGGCGGAGAAACAGTTCGATCAGGCCATCAGCGAGCTGGGACAGGCCAGCCAGCAGGACCCCTACGTGGTCTACTCGACGGCGTTGGCGTATCAGGGCAAGGGCGACAAGGCCAGGGCCAAGGAGCTTGCCGGGAAGGCGGCGAACGCGAACATCCTGCCCACGCTGAACTACGTCTCGATCCGCACCGAGGCGAAGAAGATCGGATGATCTCCGGCGGGTAACCGCCAGGCTTGCCGATCGCCAGATTCCCCGGGTCTTTGCCCTGCAACTCTCTGCAGTCTGGGCGGACCCGGGCTGGCTTTCCCGATGTGACACATGAACTTACCACCAGCTCGGCAGGTCCCGCCCCCGGGGGTATGCTGGTTGCCCCACCCGCTGGCGAACTCTCTCACAACATCCGGCAGCTTCCTCCAGGCCCACTCGGGCGCACGCCGGACCATGCCGGCCTTCGGCAACCAACCCGTTTTTGCGAGGCACCATGCGTACCCGACTGCTTGCCACGCTTGCGCTTCTCATGTCTATCGGCGCTGCTCCTCTGGCCGCCCAGCACGCGCAGACTCGTGAGGGCTTCTGGTTCGGCGCGGGCCTGGGCTTCGGCTCGCTGGGCTGCGAGGGTTGCGGTGGTGACCGCACCGGCGGCGCCAGCGGCTACGTCAAGCTCGGCGGCACCCTGAATCCGCACCTGCTGCTCGGTGTCGAAACGAACGGCTGGTACAAGAGCGAGAGCGGTGTGAGCCTCTCCCAGGGCAGCCTCACCGGCGCCGCGTACTGGTACCCGTCCCTCAACAGCGGGTTCTTCGCCAAGGGCGGCGTCGGCTACGCCCGGCTGCACGCCGACACCGGCTTCGGCTCGGGCTCGGCCAACGGCTTCGGGATCCTTGCCGGTATGGGCTACGACATCCGCGTCGGCCGCAACACCTCCATTACCCCCGTGGCCAATTGGTTCCGCGGGAGCTTCGATGGCGGGTCGAGCGATGTGTTCGATCTCGGGCTGGGCATTACGCTCCACTAGGCGATTGGGGTAAGCAAAAGGGGGGCGGCTTCGGCCGCCCCCCTTTTTGCTTGCCGGGTCCGGCCATCTTGACGGTCCGAGAACAGCCCCTATACTGGGGCCACTCTCAGAAGCAGAGAAGCCCGGTGCAGGAGTGGAGGTCGCGCAGGTACCGGGTGGAGCCAATCGCGAAACCGGCTGAGCGAGGTACTGCTCGGCCGGCTTTTTGGTTTTCCACATCAGACCGATATCGATGGAGGCGCCCATGTACGCAACGATTCGGCGGTATACCCCCAAGGGCGGGCCGCTCGCCAAGAACAAGGTCCAGGAGCTTCAGCAGCGGATCGAGCAGACATTCCTGCCGATCGCCCAGGAAGTCCCGGGATTCCACTGTTATTATGTGCTCCGCGGGGAGAAGGACCTGGTCAGCATCTCCATCTTCGAGAGCCAGAGTGGGGCGAAGGAGTCCACCCGGCGGTCCGCGGAATTCGTCCGCAACGATCCGCTGAAAGATCAGCTGGGAACTCCCGAGATCATCGAGGGCGAGGTGCTGGTGACCAAGGAGTCCATGGTCGGCTCGCATTAGGCTCTTTCCGCTCTAGGCGTCGGACCAGTGGAGGCGCCGCCGGCCGCAACGGAGGCCGACCGGCGGTGCCCCCGCGCCGCCCGTGGAGTCAATCAGGCAGATACGGCGCAAAGCCCGCGCGTTCCCCCGGCGACAGCTCCTGAAACGCCTGCACGAACTGTTCGGTCCGCGTCGAGCCGAACCGGCGCGCCCCGGCCTCCAGGTAGGCCAGCACTTCGGGGATCTCCCGGATGCCTCCCGCGGCCTTCACCAGGCATCGGCCCTTCACCACCTGGTACATGAGGCGGACGTCGTCCAGCGTGGCCCCGCCGTCGGCATACGCGGTGGATGTTTTCACGAAGTGGGCCCCAGCCTCGATGATCCACTCGCAGGCGCGTTGCTTCTCCTCTGTCGTTAGGTAGCAGGTCTCGAGGATGACCTTCACCCGCCGGCCCTCGGCGGCCTGGACGACCCCGGCCACATCCCGGATGAACAACTGCCTCTCGCCGTTCTTGAGGGCGGGGATGTTCATCACCATGTCGATCTCCTGGGCGCCCAGCCCGAGGACCTCCCGGACCTGGTAGTCCTTCATCGAAGGCGTCTCGTTCCCGTGCGGGAACCCGACTACCGTGCCCACGAGGACGCCGGAGCCGCGCAGCACGCCGCGGGCGAACCGGACGTAGTGCGGCTGCACGGTGAGGGTGGCGGTCCCCAATCGGGCGGCCGTCTCGGCAAATCGCGCCACGTCGGCGCGGGTGGCGTCGGGGCGGACGATCGAGTGATCGAACAACTTGGCAAACCGGGAGACTTCCATGGCGGCATCACACATGTCCCAATATTATTTGGCTGATTGAGAGCAGGGCAGCCTGCCTGAGACTCGCAAGCTTCGCGCACACCTTGGTCCCCGCAGAGGTGCGATGACCTCCCCCTCGACCAGCCTGACCCTGCTGGCACCGTTGTCCGGCGTCATTGTGCCGCTCGAGCGAGTGCCCGATCCCGCGTTCGCGCGACGGCTCGCCGGGGATGGCATCGCGCTCGACCCGCTCGACCAGCGGCTCGTGGCGCCATGCGATGCGCGGGTGCGTCATGTGCATCGCGCGGGCCACGCACTCACGCTTTCGGTGTCGGGCCTCGAGGTCCTCATTCACGTCGGGCTCGACAGCGTGGCGCTGAACGGGCAGGGCTTCGAGCCGCGCGTCAAGGCAGGTGACGAGGTGCGGGCGGGCGATCTGCTCCTGACCTTCGATGCGGACTACGTGGCCAGGCATGCCAAGAGCCTCATCACGCCGGTCCTGGTGGTGAGCATGGATCGCGTCGCAGCGCTGCAGCCACGCACC
Organism: Gemmatimonadales bacterium; assembly: GCA_036265815.1. NCBI lineage: Bacteria > Pseudomonadati > Gemmatimonadota > Gemmatimonadia > Gemmatimonadales > Gemmatimonadales bacterium. Next base: position 10,843 of record DATAOI010000071.1, on the reverse strand, counting down.
GGACGGGTCGCCCGAGCGCGGGATCCGCTCCTCGAGGTGCGCCTCGCGACTGTCGGGGCTGAGCCGGCCGCCCGGGAGGAGGGACGCTCGGTCGACTCGGCCCCGATTGTAATCGCGATCGAAGATGGGTTGCATGCGCGCCCCGCCGCGACCGTCGCCGCGGCGGCTCGCCGTTTTGCCTCCGACGTTCGGCTGGTCAAGCAGGGCCGCGAAGCCAACGCCCGCAGCGTCGTGGCCATCATGATGCTCGAGGTCTGCCGGGGCGACACGGTGACCGTCGTAGCGCGGGGTGAGGACGCCGCTGCCGCGGTGGATGCCGTGGTGCAGGCACTTTCCCCGGCGTCCCCCGCTGCCCAAGTGACCGATCGGAAGCGGCCTGTCGGGGTCCCCGCGCCATCCGCGGCCCCGGTGCGCCCCAGCGGAGCGCCTGGCGGTCCGCTGGCCGGTGTGCCCGCCTCGCCCGGCGTCGCGATCGGCCGCGTGTTCCACCTGCGCCACACGGACGAGGTGCCGCAGGAGCGGGCCGCGGATCCCAGCCACGAGCGGCGTGCGCTCGACACCGCGATCGCGGACGCGCAGCGTCAGCTGAAGGTGCTCGAGCGGCGGCTCGCCGCCGAAGGCGATGCCGACCGGGGCGCGATCTTCGCCGCGCATCAGGAGCTGCTCGAAGACCCCGCTCTGCTGGACGCCGCCGCCGAGCAGATCCGGGAGGGAGCCACAGCGGCCTACGCGTGGCGGAAAGCGTACCTGGAGCAGTCGGACCGGCTGCTCGCGCTCCGCACAGAGCTGCTGGCGGGCCGCGCCGCCGACCTCCGCGACGTGGGCCGGCGCGTGCTCCATCTGCTCGTCGGTCGCGACGGCGCACTGCCTGAAATTCCCGCGGAGTCGATCGTCGTGGCCGAGGACCTGGCGCCTTCCGATGCGGCGACGCTGGATCGCACCCGGGTGCGCGGCTTCTGTACCACCACGGGCAGCGCCACCTCCCACGTCGCCATCCTGGCCCGGGGGCTCGGCGTCCCCGCGGTCGCCGGCATCGACCCACGCGTGCTCGAACTTCCATCGGGCGCCCGTGTGGCGCTCGACGGCGACGCCGGCACCCTCCGGCTCGACCCGTCGCCGGCGGAGGAAGCGGAGATCGCTCGGCGCCAGGCCTCCACCGCGCGGGTGCGCGCGGCGGAGCTCGCCGTCGCCGGGCAGCCGGCGGTCACCAGCGACGGCCATCGCGTCGAGGTCGGCGCCAACGTCGGTAGCCTGGACGAGGCGCGCCGGGTGGCCGCGGTGGGAGGCGAAGGCGTCGGTCTGCTGCGCTCCGAGTTCCTGTTTCTGGACCGCCACACAGCACCGACCGAAGACGAGCAGGCCGCCGCCTACGAAGCGATCCTGCGCGAAGTCGGACCCGAGCGCCTGGTCGTCGTGCGGGCACTGGATGTGGGCGGCGACAAGCCCCTGTCCTACCTGCCCGTCAGCGCCGAGGCGAATCCGTTCCTCGGCGAGCGCGGCATCCGCCTCCTGCTGAACCGGCCCGAGGTCTTCGCCGTCCAGGTACGGGCCATCCTGCGGGCGTCACGCGCCGGCAGGCTGGCCCTGATGTTCCCCATGATCTCGACCGTGGCCGAGTGGCGTGCCGCGCGCGAGCTGGTGGAGCTCCAGCGTCTCACCCTCGGGGCGCCGCCGGTGCCGATCGGCATCATGATCGAGACCGCGTCCGCCGCGCTCCTGGCCGACCACTTCGCGCAGGAGGCGGATTTCTTCTCGGTCGGGACCAACGATCTGACCCAGTACACACTGGCGATGGATCGCACCCATCCGGGCCTCGCGGCCCAGGTCGACGCGCTGCATCCGGCGGTACTGCGCCTGATCGAGCGGACCGTCGCGGGCGCGCACGCGCATGGCCGGTGGGTCGGCGTCTGCGGCGCGGCCGCCGGCGATCCGCAGGCAGTGCCCGTGCTGGTGGGACTGGGCGTGGACGAGCTGAGCGCGGCTGTGCCCCTGGTGCCCGCGGTGAAGGCCCAGGTGCGCGCCCTTTCGCTGGAGGAGTGCCGGGTCACGGCGCTGCAGGCTCTCGAGGCGGCCGATGGGGCGGAGGTGCGGGCCCTGGTGGCCGGGCGGCATGCGGGAGCGCCGGCATGAGACTGGGACGCACGGCTTTCGGCTGGCTGCAGAAGATCGGCAAGTCGCTGATGCTGCCGGTCTCGGTGCTGCCGGTAGCGGGCATTCTGCTCGGCGTCGGGAGTGCCAAGTTCACCTGGCTGCCGCCGGTCGTGTCCAACGTGATGGCGCAGGCGGGCGGCGCGGTGTTCGGCAACCTGCCGCTCATCTTCGCGATCGGCGTGGCCCTGGGTCTCACCGGCAACGATGGGGTCGCCGCGCTCGCCGCCGTCGTGGGGTTCGCGGTGATGGTGGCGACCATGGGGGTGATGGCGCCGCTGGTCGGCTACGAGCCGCGCACTATCATGGGCATCCCATCCATCGAGACGGGGGTGTTCGGCGGCATCCTGATCGGCGCCGTCGCCGCGATCCTGTTCAACCGATTCTACCGGGTCCAGCTCCCGGCGTATCTGGGGTTCTTCGCGGGCAAACGCTCGGTGCCGATTCTCACGGCGTTTGCCGCCGTGTTCGCCGGCATCGCGTTGAGCCTGGTCTGGCCGCCCATCGGCCGGGCGATCGATCACTTCTCCCACTGGGCCGCATCGGAGAACCCGGCGCTCGCCTTCGCGCTCTATGGCGTGGTCGAGCGCTCGCTGATCCCCTTCGGTCTGCATCACATCTGGAACGTGCCCTTCTTCTTCGAGGTCGGCCAATACGTCGACCCCGTCAGCGGCAAGATCATCCGGGGCGAGATCTACCGCTTCACGGCCGGGGACCCCACCGCGGGCAACCTCGCCGGGGGCTACCTGTTCAAGATGTGGGGCTTGCCCGCGGCCGCGCTGGCGATCTGGCGCACCGCGCGGCCGGAGAATCGCGCGAAGGTCGGCGGCATCATGGTCTCCGCCGCCCTGACCTCGTTTCTCACCGGCATCACCGAGCCGATCGAGTTCTCCTTCCTGTTCGTGGCGCCGCTGCTCTATGCCCTGCACGCGCTGCTGGCCGGACTCGCCTACTTTACCGCGATCGAGCTGGGGATCCGCCACAGCACGACCTTTTCGCACGGCCTCATCGACTACATCGTGCTCTTTCCGCACTCCTCGCGCGGGCTGTGGCTTCTGGTGCTGGGCCCGCTCTGGGCGGTGATGTACTACGCACTGTTCCGCACCCTCATCGTTCGGTTCAACCTCAAGACGCCGGGCCGGGAAGTGGAAGACGCGACGGCCGCCGCCGCAGTGGAGACGGGCGACTCGATGGCCGCCCGGCTGGTGGCCGCGTTCGGTGGCGGGGCAAACATCAAGAGTCTGGATGCGTGCATCACGCGCCTCCGGCTCGAGCTGAACGATGTCTCTCTGGCCAGCGCGGACGCGTTGCGGGCGCTGGGCGCGGCCGGCGTACTGCAGGTCGGCGGCGGGATGCAGGCCATCTTCGGCACCCGCTCGGAGAACCTGAAGACCGATATGGATGAGTACCTGCGGGCCGGCGGGGCGCCGGCGGTCGGACCTGCCCGGGCCGCGGGCACGCCTGCGCCTGCGCCTGCGCCTGCCGACGAGGTGAGCGCCCGGTTCACCTCGGAGGACCGCCAGCTCGCGGAGGCGCTGATCGCCGCGCTCGGCGGCCCCGAGAATATCGCGGCGGTCGAGTGCCGTGCGATCACCCGTGTGCGGGTCGAGCTCCGACGCGGAGCGGTGAACGAGGGCGCTCTGGAGACGGCAGGAGCCGCCGGCGTGCTGCGGGTCTCCGAGTCGGTGTTGCACCTGGTGCTCGGTGACCGCGCCTCCGCAGTGGCCGGAGCGATCGAGGACGAGCTGCGCGCTCCGGCTGCGCTCTCCCCGCCATGATCTTCCGCCGCCTGCTCCTCGCCTTCACGCTGGCCCTCGCCGGTGCCGGCTGTCAGCGTACCGCGCCGCCGGCCGCGCCGGGTGTAGCACCGGCGGCGGCGCCCGCCTCGCAGTACGATCCAGCCCACGATCTCGGGCCGCTGTTTCATGACGTGCAGATGGCAGGACTCTTTCCCGACTCCAAGACGTTCGTCGATTCCCGCGCGCTGGAGGCGCCTTCGGAGATCGCGCGGCTCTACGCCGGGCAGCGCGAGCGCCCGGGGTTTGACCTCCGAGCGTTTGTCGCCCAGCACTTCGAGCCGCCCCGACCGGCGGGTGAAGGCGTCGCGGCCGATACGTCGAGCTCGATGGAGCAGCACATCCGGCGGCTGTGGCCCGTGCTCACCCGGCCAGCGGACGCTCCCCAGCCCTATTCGTCGCTCATCCCGCTGCCGAATCCGTACGTGGTGCCGGGCGGCCGGTTCCGCGAGGTCTACTACTGGGATTCGTACTTCACCATGCTCGGGTTGGTCGAGAGCGGACGGACGGATCTGGTGCGCAGCATGCTGGACAACTTCGCTCACCTGGTCCGGACGGTCGGCCACATTCCGAACGGCAATCGGACCTACTATCTCGGCCGGAGCCAGCCGCCGTACTTTGGCGCCATGGTCGGGCTCTACGCCCAAGCAACCGACAGTACCAGGGCGTTGATCTACCTCGATGCGCTGGAGGCGGAGTACGCGTTCTGGATGGAGGGGGGCAGCCGGCTGGTGCCCGGGACGGCCAACCGCCGGGTCATCAGACTGCGCGATGGGACGCTGCTCAACCGCTACTTCGACGACATTCCCGAGCCGCGACCCGAGTCGTACCGTGAGGATTTCACCCTCGCCCAGTCGGTGCCGGAGGCACGCCGAACGGCGCTCTACCGTAACCTTCGCGCGTCGGCCGAGAGCGGATGGGACTTCTCCAGCCGCTGGATGCGCGATCCGAAGGACCTCCGCACGCTGGAGACGACCGAGCTGGCGCCGGTGGACCTGAACAGCCTGCTGTACCACACCGAGCGGACCATTGCCGCGCTCAGGCGGCTCCGCGGGCGGACGGGCGACGCCCAGATGGCCGCACGATTCGACCAGGCGGCGGAGGCCCGCCGTCGGGCGCTCCTGGCTGCGGCGTACGACCCGGAGACCGGGTTCTTCTACGATGTCCGCTGGCGCACGGGCGAGCGAGTCACCGACCGGCCGACCCTGGCCGCCGTGGTCCCCCTCTACTTCGGCCTGGCGACGCCGGACCAGGGTCGGGGCGTGGCGGCGCGCCTCGAGCACGACTTCCTCAAGCCGGGCGGGTTCGTCACCACCCTGGTTGCCTCCGGGCAGCAATGGGACGCGCCCAATGGCTGGCCACCGCTGGAGTGGCTCACGATCGAGGGGGTCCGGCGATATGGCCGTGGGGACCTGGCCGATCTGGCCCGTGAGCGCTGGCTCGGACTCAATCGCCGCACCTATCGCTCGGCCCGCAAGATGACCGAGAAGTACGACGTGGTGGACCTGAGCCGGCCGGCCGGCGGAGGCGAGTATCCCACCCAGGACGGGTTCGGCTGGTCCAACGGCGTCGCGCTCGCGCTGGCGGTGGAGGAGTGCGCCGCGCGGGCGCCGGCGGGCGCCGCGGGAGCCCGGCCAGACTGTGACTGAGGCAGAGACCAGTTCGGGGCCCCTGCCGCCGAAGCAGGTGCCAAGCTGTCCCGCCCCTTGCGTGTGTCGCCGGAGATGTGTAGAAGTGTGGGTGCTGACCGGCGCGTGTCGCGTCGGCCGAAGCTCGAGTCCGAGGCATGCGGTGGATTAATTCGAGCGGGCGTGTTGCCCTTCGGGGCCGCCCATGCGAGTAGTGCGAGAGCGGGGCTCGCTGGCCCCTTCCGGGGGTGCGTCACGCCCCCGCCGCTGCCTTTCGATGTTCCTCGTTGGTCCCTTCCGCCATCACCCGCCCCGATATCCCCTGCCTGACGCTGGTGCGGTGCGCTCGATCGCGGAGCCCCTGAGAGGATGGAGGATGCCGCTATGATCCGGAGATTGTGTTCTGGTCGACCCTCACTCATGAATCACCTGGCCGCCGTGGCGGTCGCCGCGGCGCTGGCGGTGCCCCTCGTCCGACCGTCGGTCGCGGCTGCCCAGGGCGCGGCGCAGGCCGGCAGCATCGCCGGGAAGGTGGTGGACGACAAGGGGGCGCCGATCGCCGGCGCGCAGGTGGCCATCCCGGGGACGACCGCGGGTGCGCAGACCGGCACCGGTGGAGACTACGTGATCGCCCGGGCCCCGGTTGGCAGCCAGACGGTGCGAGTGCGGATGGTGGGTTTCCGGCCCGATTCGGCCACCGTGACGGTCGCCGAGGGGCAGCGAGCCAGCCAGGATTTCACGCTCGCGAGGAATCCGCTGCAACTGCAGACCCTGGTCGTGACGGGAACCCAGACCCCTCGGATGAATCTCGATGCCAGCGTCGCCGTCACCTCGCTCACCTCGCGGGACATCCAGCGGGCGGTGCCACGGAGCACGACCGAGTACCTTCGCTATGTCCCGGGTTTCACCCGGGTCGAGAGCTCCGGCGGCGAGGTCAACGAGAACTACTCGGTGCGCGGCATTCTTGGTATTGAGTACGTGAACTTCCTGGAGGATGGGCTCCCGGTCTATCCCACCATGCACACGTCCTTCATGAATGCCGACAACCTCTTTCGAATCGACGAGAACGTTGATCGGATGGAGGTGGTGCGGGGCGGTGCGTCCGCCCTCTTCGGGTCCAACACGCCCGGTGCCATGATCAACCTGATCAACAAGACCGGTGGGGACGCGTTCGACGGTACCTTGCGCGCAACCGGCGCCACTCAGGGCCTTGCTCGTTTCGACCTCAACGCCAATGGGCCCCTGGGCCAGGACTGGCGGTTCAACGTCGGTGGCTTTTATCGCTACGACCACGGCGTGCGCGACCCTGGCTTTCCCGGCACGCGGGGCGGCCAAGTCAAAGGCAGCATCACCCGACTCCTGTCGAACGGGTACGTGCGCCTGTCAGCCAAGGTCATCGACGACCGCAACCAGTTCATTCTCGACCTGCCGTTCGTGAACCCGGGCGACCCGCAGTTCGTCTCTGGCTTCGGCGACTACGGCTCCTTCAACAGCGCCGAGGCGCTGAACCTTCGGGTCCCAACGCCGGTTGGTGATCTGAATCTTCCGCTTGATAACGGGATCATGACCCAGGGCCAGTGGTACACGGCCGACGTGGCGCTCGATCTGGCCGATAATTGGCGGATCCAGAATACCGCCCAATACATGCAGGATTATCAGGAGCACAATGCCCTGGTTCCGTCCAGCGCTGTTTCGGCGAGCACCTTCGCTACCACAGCCAAGGGCCAGGGCGGTCTGGGCTTCCCCGCCGGAACCACGCTCCAGCTGTTCTACACCAACGTATACGACGTGACGGGCAAGCAGCACCTCCCGTTCAGCACACCCAACGGCCTGGTTGCACCAGGGCAGCTGTGGCACGTCTCGAAGCCTCTCACGGCATTCCAGGACCAGCTCCAGCTCCGGCGGACCTTCGGTAAGAACACAGTGTCCTTCGGCACGTACTTTGCCAACTACACACAGGACAATCATTGGAACTTCACGCAGATTCTCACTGACGTCGGAGACCAGACGCATTTCCTCGATGCCGTGGTCACCCCGCCGGGAGGCACGCCGGACACCGTGACCAAGAACGGCTTCGTGAACCAGCTGTCCGGCTATAACAACGGGTCCGGTCAGACCAGCGTCATTTCTGGCGTGCTGGGCGGCGAGATCCAGCTCACCGACCAGCTCCGGGCCGACCTCGGCGTGCGGGGGGAGTACGAGAAGTACGTGCAGACCGCGGAGCAAACCTCTACTTTCGATCTGGACAACAATCCAGCGACGACCTTTAACAACGAAACGTTCGGGAATGGCAGCTTCCGGCACTTCGATCGGGGAATCTCAGATTGGTCGGCATCCCTGGGCCTCAACTACAAGCTCACGCCGAACTTCTCGCTCTACGCGGCCGGCGCGCGGGGCTACAAGATGCCCGCGCTGGATGAGTTCCTGAACGCGACGGCCGAGCAGCAGGTCGACCTGTTCGCATCGAGAGAGGTGCAGTCGGTCGAAGGCGGCGTCAAGGGCTTTGTAGGCCCGCTCGGATTCACTGTGGGCGGGTTCTGGACCAAGCTAAAGAACATCGTGAGCCAGGGTTTGGTGATCGACCCCGTTACCGGAGGATCGTCGTGGATCATCGTCCCCTCCCCACAGAACAAATCCTACGGCGCGGAGATTGAGCTGGTTGCGACTCCCGCCCGGGGCCTTCAGCTCCTGGGAAGCGCTACGATCCTCACGGCCAAGCTGGGCACCGGCGCTGGCGCTGACATCGGAAGCCGGATCAGCGGCGTACCCACGTCCATCGCCAACGCCGCGGCACTGTACTCGATCCGCGGATTGCAACTAAAGGCTGACTGGCACTGGGTGGACCGGCGACCAGTGGATGTGAAGGCCGGCGTCTCACTCCCGTCCTACAACTATTTCAACCTCGGGGCCGGCTATGCGCTCAGCACCGGCACGACCATCAACGTCGACCTGCTGAACGCATTCCAGGGGAAGGGGCTGGAAGAAGGCAACCCCAGGCTGGTGAGCACGGGCCCGGTCTTTCTCGCCCGGCCCATCTTGCCTCGCCGGTTCCAAGTGTCTGTGTCGTACGACCTCGGACGGGCAGTCGGACCAACGCAACGGTAGCCGCAGCCTTAGGTTGCGTCCGGGGTGAAGCCGGATGACGGCGAGAGCGGTCGCGGCACTGACAGGGCTGTGGTGCATCGCCGCTCCCGCCTTCGCTCCCCTCGATGCGCAGATGACGAGAGGGGAGGCGGTGGCCGATTCCGCCTTCCTGCTCGGCACCAACGATCCAAGTCGGCTACCCTCACCCTTCCTGGGCAACGGGCATCTGAGCCTGATGGTGCCCGCGCTCGGGATGGGTGAGTCGAACTCCTTCCTGGCAGGCGTCTACGAGCACGCCCCGGGCGACGTGCCGCGCATTGCGGCGGTTCCGGTCTGGGATGCGATCGCCGTCTTTGATGGCGACGGGTGGCTCGAGGCGACTCCGCCGCCGGACAGTGCCGTGCACGGCAATCGATGGGTCGAGGCGATCCCGCCGGCGGCCAGCGCCCTGCCCGGCTACCACCAGGTCGTGGACATGCGCACCGGAACGGCGCGCACCAGCTACGACTGGGTGAACGGGACCCGGCGGACGGGAGTACGGATCGAGACGTTCATCTCCCGCGCCAACCCCCATCTTGCGGCAACCCGGCTCGAGCTCACACCCCGCCAGCAGGGCCGGGTGCGCGTGCGATTCGCGCTCGCCGGGCGGAAAGCCCCGCGGCGGCTGGCCCTCGACCGACTCAAGCGGGTCGAGCCGGGCTGGGGACCGGCGGACCTCTGGTATCCGGGGCGCATGGTCGTTCGCTCCAGGGCCGCGGCTCCCGGTCCTGGCGGCGGACGACTCTCCATGACCTCGACTCCCGAGGGCCGCACCACCACCGTGGCGGAGGCGGCTGCGGTCTCCTGGCCGGCCGACCTGCCCGGGGCGAAGACCAGGACCGTCGCCTCGGGGGACTCGGCCCTGCTGGAGGTCGCCTTCGATGCCTCCGCCGGCACGAGCTACCAGTTCGCCCAGACGGTGAGCGTGCTGTCGTCTAGCGATGGGGCAGCCGCGCTCGCCCAGGCCACTCGCGCTGCCGACACGGCCAGGTCGCGCGGCTATGACAGCCTGGCCGCGGACAACGCGCGGGCCTGGCGCCGCCGCTGGGAAAGCGATATCGAGATCGACGGTGATCCCGCCCTGCAGCAGGTCGCCCGCTCGATGCTGTTCTATCTCCTCTGCAGCGCCGACTCCGGCACGGCCCTCGGCATCCCCCCGATGGGGCTCTCGAGCGCGGGCTACTACGGGCATATCTTCTGGGACTCCGACACCTGGATGTTCCCCTCGCTCCTCCTCACCCACCCGGATATCGCGCACTCGATGGTCGCCTTCCGCGCCCATACCCTCGCCGCCGCGCGCAGCCGGGCGCGGGCGAACGGCTTTCGCGGCGCGATGTATCCCTGGGAAGCGGACGAGCGAGGCCAGGAGACGACGCCACGCTTCGCCGCACAGAACGCCAGCTCCGAGATCCACGTGACCGGCGACGTCGCCCTGGCCCAGTGGCAGTACTACCTGGCCACTGGCGACTCCGCCTGGCTGGCGAACGAAGGCTTTCCGGTGATCCGGCAGACCGCCGAGTTCTGGATGAGCCGCTCGGTGTACGACCGGGCCCTCGACCAATACCATATCAAGAACGTGGTATCGGTGGCCGAGGGCTTGATCGGGGTGACCGATGACGCGTACACCAACGCGGTCGCGCGGCTCAATCTGCAGATCGCCGCGGCCGCTGCCAAACGGCTCGGCAAGCCCCCCGACCCACGCTGGATCCACCGCGCCAGCAGGCTTCATCTCCCCTACGATTCGGCGAGCCAGTACTTCCGCACCTACGAAGGCGCGCCCGATTCGACCCTGGGCGACGTCACCCCGCTGCTGAGCTACCCGCTCGGTCTCCCGATGAGCGCCCGGGCCAAGCGGGCCCAACTGGAGCAGGCCGCGCGCAAGCTCCTGGCGAAGGGGCCCGGCGCGATGATGGGCTCGACCCTGCTGGCGGTCGACGCGGCGGAGCTGGGCGACCGGCGGATGATCGACTCGCTCCTGCCTCACAGCTACCAGGGCCATCTCAAGGGCCCGTTCCACATGCTGTCGGAGACGCCCACCAACGACGCGGTGGACTTCGTGACCGGGGCTGGTGGCTTTCTGCAGCAGCTGATCTTCGGCTGGACCGGTCTGCGTGTGGGGGAGCACGGGCTGGAGCCGGCCTTTCCGCC
>DATAOI010000070.1 GCA_036265815.1 Gemmatimonadales bacterium | reverse complement strand
GAAGCTGGGCAGCTTGAGCAGCGACTTGGCGAACGCGTAGTCCTTCCGCCGGGCCTCATCCAACCCCTGCACGCCCGTGCCGAGGAGCTGGACGCCTTGGGTGACCTGCCGCTGCAAGCCGTTCACTTGCTGCTTGGCCTGATCCAGTTGTTTGAGCGTCGCTTGGACCGATTGGATCGCCTGGCGGGTGCCGTCGAGGCCGAGCTTGCGCGGATCGGTGGCGGCCAGCCGGTCGGCCAGCGTCCGGGCCGAATCCACCGTGCCGCGAACATCCAGCTGGGTGAATCCCTGCTCCAGCGCTCGACGAGTGGAATCGGTGCGCGCGACGAGCCCCTGTGCGGCCTGGACCGTGCCGAGCTGGGTCGGATTGAGCACCAGATTCTTGATCGTGTCGATCGGGGTGAGCTGGAGCAGGGGCACGTCGAACTGTTGGCCCCACTGCCGCACGGCGCGGAGCGCCTGGGGGGCGAAGCCGCCGCCCTTCACCGGCCGGGCGGGCACTCGCCGGGCAGTGCCGAACCGCATGCCGTGCAGCGTGAATTGCTCCACCACCAGCTTCTTCTCCGCCAGCGCCTCGGGGTTGAGCTTGAGGCGAATCTGCTCCGCCTCGACCAGGTTGCGCCGCGGCTCGAACGGATCGGCAATCTGGAGCGCGCCCAGATTCACCGACGCCTGCCGGGGCAGCAGGTCGAGCTTGCCGACATCGACCTGGGTGCCGAGCAGCTCGGTGCTGGCCTCCTCGGTGGTGTCCCGCGCCAACGGCTCGGCGAAGAGGATCACCAGGACGGTGAGGATCCCGAGCAGCAGGAGCAGCGGACCGATCGCCTTCCAGCGGAAGATCTTGACGCGCATCGGTCAGCTCGGCCGGAAGAGGCGGTACCAGTTGTACACCTGGGACGCGGTCACCGCCTTGTAGAACTTGGACTGCCGCACCCGCTCGCCGATGGTGGCGCGATACCGGGCCACGCCGTATCGCGCCGCGAAGAAGATCGGCACGCTGAGCACCACCCACCCGACCACGCTCCCCAGCACCACGGTGTTGTTGAAATTGGTGTACGGCAGCAGGGGCGTGTTGTACCACGAGGTCCACAGGGACCGGAGCGACGGTGCCTCCAGCAGGCGAGTACCGATGGCATGGAACACGGGATCGAGCAGAAACCCGAGCGGGACGAATAACGCCCAGCCCAGCATCGCGCCGCCGAAGGAGACGTTGAGCAGCACGATCAGGGAAAACATGATCAGGTTGTGGACGTTCATCAGCGGGGTGAGGCCGAGCACCGATCCCAGGGCGATCCCCAGCGCCACCTGGGTGGGCGTGCCCTCGGAGTGCAGCGTCTTGATGATCGACTGGATCAGCTTGAGCAGAGTGAGCATGGGGGAAAGATGTCATGTCCTCGGGCCTCGGGCCACACCGCGCGCGGAGCCATGGCCCGGAGCCCACCGCCGTATTATCCTGCGCCCCTATGCCCCGATCCCGCCGAGCACCGCAGGTGCACAAGTTCGGCGGTGCGTCGCTGGCCGACTCCGCTGCCGTTCGCCACGCCGTCGACATCATCCGCCGTCACCGTCCGGAGCCTACCGTGGTGGTGGTCTCCGCCATGGCGGGCACCACCGATGCCCTCCTCGGCGTGGCGCAGCAGGCCGGAAGTGGCGAGTCGCGCACCGTCACGTCGCTGATCGCCCGGCTGCGCACCCGTCACGCGGAAGTGGCGCGGGCGCTGCTCCCGGCCGGCGCGGCACGGGCCGACGTGCTGGCCTACGTGAGCGACGTGTTCGAGGAACTCGAGGCGCTGGCCCAGGGCCTCCGTCTGCTGCGCGAGCTCACCGCGCGCACCACCGACTATCTGATCTCCCGCGGCGAGCGCCTGAGCGCCCGGCTGGTGGCGGCGGCGCTCGATGCCTCCGGGGTCCGGGCCAAGTACGTGGACGCGCTGGAGCTCATTCACACTGACGGCGCGTTCGGCCAGGCCGCGCCCGACTTTCCAAGGACCGACCGCTGCACTCAGCGGCTGCTGGCGCCGCTGCTCGCGCGGGGCATCGTGCCGGTCGTGCCCGGATTCATCGGCGCCACGCCGGAAGGCGAGACCGCGACCCTGGGCCGGGGCGGCTCGGATCTCACCGCGACGCTGCTCGCGCGCGGTCTCGGCGCCGCCCGCGTCTCTCTCTGGAAGGACGTCCCGGGCCTGCTCACGGCGGATCCGCGAGTGGTCCCGGAGGCCCGGGTCATTCCCCAGCTCCACGCCCGCGAGGCGGCCGAGCTGGCGTACTACGGGGCCAAAGTGCTCCACCCGCGAGCCCTGATCCCGCTGGCAGGCCGGCGGATCCCGATTTACGTGCGCCCCTTCGCCGATCCCACGGCCACCGGCACCGAAGTCTCCGAGCGCGTGGCGCCGGCCCGCTTCCCGGTCAAGGCCCTCACCGCCGCCGGCGCCCAGGCGCTCGTCACCGTTACCGGCAGCGGCATGCTCGGAGTGCCCGGCATCGCGGCGCGCACCTTCGCGTCGCTGCATGCCCGGCAGATCTCCGTCTCGCTCATCTCCCAGGCCTCCTCGGAGCATTCGATCTGCTTCAGCGTGCCGGACACCCTCGCGACCGAGGCCCAGGAGAGCCTCCAGCGCGAGTTCAAGGGCGAGATCTCCCGCGGCGAGATCGACGGCGTCGAGGTGAGCCCCGGCATGGCCACGGTCGCCGTGGTGGGGCTCGGCATGCACGGGACCCCGGGCGTGGCGGCCGGGGTCTTCTCCGCGCTGGCGGCGGGAAAGATCAACGTGGTCGCGATCGCCCAGGGCTCCTCCGAGCTCAACATCTCGGTGGTGGTCGAGGAGCGCCACGCCGCCGAGGCGCAGCGGCGGATCCATGGGGCGTTCCAGCTCTCTCGCCTCGCCGGCGGCGGCGTCATCCAGCCGGAGCGGATGGAGCTGGTGCTGCTGGGCTTCGGGCAGATCGGCCGCTCGCTCAGCGCGCTGATCGGCCGGGTCGACCGGCCGGCGCTCTCGCTCAGGGTGGCCGGCATCATCGACCGCTCGGGCTTCATCTTCGATCCCCAGGGCCTGGCTCCCCGCCGCCTGGCCGCGCTGGCCAAGGAGAAGCAACGGGGGCGCCGGGTGGCCGCGATGACCAAGGGGCGCGCCGGAACGGCCTCGGACGCAGTGGCGCACATCGCGGCATATGCGCTCACCCGGCCGGTGCTGGTCGATCTCACCGCGGACGACACCGCCCCGGTGCTGGAGCAGGCGCTCACCAGCGGCATGGACCTCGTCCTCGCCAACAAGCGCCCGCTGGCGGGGCGCCGCGCCGTGAGCGACGCGCTGTGGGAGACGGCCCGGGCCCGGGGCCGGCGCATCCTGCACGAGGCCACGGTCGGTGCGGGCCTCCCGGTCATCGATACCTACCACAAGCTCATCGAGTCGGGCGATCGGGTCGACCACATCGAGGGATTACTCTCCGGCACGCTGGGCTTCGTCCTGAGCGAGGTGTCCGCCGGGGTGGCATTCTCGGTTGCCGTCCGCGCCGCCATGAGCCGCGGATACACCGAGCCCGATCCCCGCGAGGATCTCTCCGGCATGGACGTCGGGCGGAAGGCATTGATCCTGGGGCGCCTGCTCGGCTATCCCGGCGAGCTCAAGCGGACCGCGGTCGAATCCCTGGTGCCCAAGTGGGCCCGCCCGCTCCCGCTGGCGGAGTTCCTCGAGCGCCTGGAGGAGCTCGACGGCGGGTGGAAGCGCCGGGTCACTGCCGCCGGAGCGGCGGGCACGGTGCTGCGCTACGTGGCCACGGTGACGCCCAGCAAGATCGCCGTCGGGCTCCGCGCCGTCCCGACCGCCAGTCCGCTGGCCGCGATCAAGGGCTCCGACAATCAGCTGGTCTTCACCACGGCACGCTACAAGGCGAATCCGCTGGTCATCACCGGCCCGGGCGCCGGCGCCGAGGTGACGGCCGCGGGCGTGCTGAACGACATCCTCCGGCTCGCGGGCGCATGAAGAGCGACGCTCCCGTCGTCGCGTTCGCGCCCGGCGGCATCGGCAACGTCGGACCGGGACTCGATATCCTCGGGCTGGCCGTGGCCGGCAGAGGAGACGTGGTGCGCGCCGAATGGGTGGACCGGCCCGGCGTCCACATCCTGGCGCCGGGACACCCGGACCTCTCCAGCGATTCCCGGCACCATACGGCCGGTCTCGCGGCGCACGCGGTGGCCGCCGCGGCCGCCGCGGACCTCTCCCGCGGCCGCGGCATCGCGCTCTCGGTCCGGAAGGGACTGCCCCTCTCAGGCGGTCAGGGCGGCAGTGCCGCCTCCGCCGTGGCCGGCGCCGTGGCCGTCAATGCCTTGCTGGGCGGACCGCTCGAGTGGACGGAGCTGCTCAAGGCATGCCTGGTTGCCGAGGAAGCGGTCGCGGGCCGCCATCTGGACAACATCGCGCCGTCGCTGTTGGGGGGCATCGTGCTCATTCGGTGCATGGACACGCTGGACCTGGTGCAGCTCCCGGTACCGGATGATCTCCACGTCGTCCTGGTGCGGCCGGACCAGCAGCTGCGCACGGCGCACGCACGCAGCGTGCTGCCGGAGGAGATTCGTCGAGACGTGGCCGTCCATCAGGCGGCTCAGGTGGGTGCCCTGGTGGCCGCCCTCGCCCTGGGCGACTTCGCCCTGCTCGGCCGGGCGATCGATGACCGGATCGCCGAGCCGGTGCGCGCGCCGCTCCTGCCCGGCTTTGCCGAGGCCAAGGCCGCGGCGCTGTCCGCGGGGGCGCTGGGGAGCTCCATCTCGGGCAGCGGTCCCACGGCGTTCGCGCTCACCCGCGGGCGGGCGGCGGGCGAGCGGGTCGCGGCGGCGATGGTCTCCGGATATCTATCGCGAGGCATTCGCAGCGAGTCGAGCGTCGATCAGGTCGACCGGGTCGGCGCGCGGCTGATCGACGCGGCGGGAGAGTCACCGTGAGATTCGACACGCAGCGTCCGCCGAGCTGGCAGGTGTGCCTGACCTGCGGCAACGAGGCCACCGAGCTCGATCCACATCCCCGTTGCACCGTGTGCGGCGGTCTGCTCGAGATCCGCCATCGGCCGCCGCCCGGTCCGCCACAGGCGCTGCTGCAGCGCTTCACCGAGCGCCGCGGGCAGCGGCCGGGAGTCTCCGCCTCGGGGGTGTGGCGCTTTCGCGAGATCGTGCTGCCGTCGGCCACGGAGGTGGTCTCTCATCCCGAGGGCAACACGCCGTTGATCCATCGCACCGCGCTCGACCGGTGGACCGGTGTCGGTCACCTGCTGCTCAAGCACGAAGGTCACAACCCCACCGGCTCCTTCAAGGATCGGGGGATGACGGTCGGCGTCACCCAGGCCCGCCGCATCGGCGCCACCGCCGTGGCGTGCGCCTCGACCGGCAACACCTCCGCCTCGCTCGCGGCGTACGCGGCCCAGGCAAGTCTTCCCGCGCTCGTGCTGGTGCCCGCGCAGGCGGTGGCGCTGGGGAAGCTGGCACAGACACTGGCGTACGGCGCCAAGACCCTGCTGGTGCGCGGGGACTTCGACGACTGTCTTCGATTGGTGGAGGAGGCGAGCAGTCAGCTCGGCGTCTACCTGCTCAACTCGATCAATCCGTTTCGGCTGGAGGGACAGAAGACCATCGTGCTGGAGCTGCTGCAGCAGCTCGGCTGGGAGCCGCCGCACTGGATCGTGCTTCCGGCCGGCAACCTGGGCAACACGGCGGCGTTCGGGAAGGCGCTGCGCGAGGCGTACGCCTGGGGGCTCATCTCCCGGCTCCCGCGCCTGGCGGCGGTGCAGGCGGCGGGCGCGGCGCCGTTCGCCCGAAGTTACGAGGGCGGCTTCGCCAGGCGGCACAAGGTCAAGGCGGAGACGGTCGCGACGGCGATCCGCATCGGGGACCCCGCGTCCTACGATCGCGCGGTCCGGGCGATCCGGGAGACCAAAGGCGTGGTGCTGGCCTTGGCGGACGACGAGCTGCTGGAGGCCAAGGCCGCGGTGGATGCCTGCGGCGTGGGCTGCGAGCCTGCCAGTGCCGCGAGCGTCGCCGGCGTGCGGGAGCTGGTGGCGCGCGGGCTCATGGACCCGGCGGAGCACGCCGTCGCGGTGCTCACCGGGCACATCCTGAAGGATCCCGGCGTGCTCCTCACCTACCACCGGGAGACCGAGCCGCCGCCGCCCGGGGCGAATGCTCCCATCGAGATCGAGCCCACCCTCTCCGCCGTCGAGCGGGTGCTGCGGTCAGTGTCACGTTAGCCCCGCTCAGCGTCTGGCCACCCGCCAGATCTTCTCCTCGTTGTCGGCGCTGATGTAGAGGGCACCGTCCTTCCCCATGGCCACCCCGCTGGCCCTGAGCGAGGTCGGTCCCCCCGCGCCGGTCGCGAAGGTCTCGTACGCACCGCTGGGCCGGCCGTCGGCGAAGGGCGCGAACACTATCCGGTACCCGGTCTGGGGCAGCGGGGCCCGGTTCCACGAGCCGTGGAAGGCGATGAACAGCCCGCCGTCGTACTTCGCGCCGAGCGCGTTGCCGGTGACGAAGGCGAGGGCGAGCGGTGCCCAGTGGCCGGGGAAGGCGATGGCCGGGTCCTTGGCCTTGGCGCACCGGCCCACGGTCCGGCCGTCTCCTCCGTACTCCGGCGCCAGCACCTTCTTGTGCACTTCGTTGCTGTAGTAGCAGTAGGGCCAGCCGAAATCGTCCCCCGCCTCCATTCGCACCAGCTCCTCCGCCGGATCGTTGGCGCTCACCTCGGCGCTGAAGCCCCAGTTGTCGGCCAGCTGGTCCCGGCCCATCACACCGCCGTACACGGCGCCGGTCCCGGGCTGTACCGCGAGTGCCTCGGTATTCCTGAGGCCGGTGGCGAAGCGCTTGCCATCGGCGAAGGTCTGTCCGGCGCGATCGGCGACGAACTGCCAGATCCCGGCGCGGCGCTCCAGCTCCCGGCAGGGCTCTTGTCCCTTGGACCGCCGGGCGCGATTTCGTTCCTGGCAGCTATTGGTGGCCGACCCGATGTTCACCAGCATCACGTTCCCGCCAGGGAACGCGAGGCTCTTCGCCGTATGATCTCCTTCATCGGGTAGTCGGGCCACGATCATCTCGGGATCGCTCGCGGGAGCCAGCGCCCCGTTGGGCAAGCGCCAGCGAAGAACGCGGTCGTCGAGGGCCAGATAGACATATCCGTCGTGGAGCTTGACATCGTTTCCGCCCCGCGGACCGAAGCTGGCGTGCTCCTCCGGCTTGCCATCCCCGTCACGATCACGCAAGGCGGTCACGCCACCCCCGCCGAACAGCCTGCTGCGCCCGGAGATCGCCGCGTAGAGGTCACCACTGGGGGAGACGGCGAGCTGACGGACCGGGCCAAGGTCGCTGGCCACCACCGTGGCGCAGAACCCATCCGGCACGATCAGCCCGCTCTCGCCCGGGGAACAGGGGGAGGCAGGCCGCCGGGACGCGATAGCGAGAACGGCAGTTGCGGGGAGGGCGGCGAGCGCCACCAGGCGGACCATCGACGAGACAGACATGGGCACCACCATTTCAGGGGAATTCCCGGCGGAGTCGTCCGCTCCACCGGACCACCAGGGAAGATATTCCGGCGCGGTGTCGCGGGGCTCGGGTCCGGCGTTCCGGGGGAGTTTCGAACGGAAATCGGGGTTCTCCGAGGGAAAATCACCATTTCCCTATTGTAAATCCGCCGCGGAGGTGTACTGTTTGACACGGTAGTTCTGCTGGTGTCGAGGCACGCAGGGTTCTCACAATCACTGGGAGACACGCGATGGCCACCAAGAAGAAGACTGCCGCACGTAGACCAGCGAAGAAAGCCGCCAGAAGGTCCACCGCCAAGAAGGCTACCAGGCGCACCACCAAGAAGGCCGCCAAGAAGTCGAGCGGCAAGAAGCGGGTCCCGAGCGCCGCGTTCATGAAGCCGATGCAGCCGAGCGCGCAGCTCTCCGCCGTCGTGGGCTCCTCCCCCATCCCGCGCACCGAAGTCACCAAGAAGCTCTGGGCGTACATCAAGCGGAACGGGTTGCAGGACTCCAAGAACCGCCGCGCCATCAATGCCGATGACAAGCTCCGTCCGGTCTTCGGCGGCAAGAGCCAGGTCTCGATGTTCGACATGACCAAGATGGTCAACAAGCACCTCAGCTAACCGTACCCCGCACGCAGTAAGGGCGCCTCCGCTGAGGCGCCCTTTTTTCATGCCTCGGTTGGCTCTGCGGCCTCCTCGCTTATCTTCTTGCCCATGGCCGGCGAATACATCTTCACCATGCGCGACCTCAGCAAGGTCGCGCCCCCTTCCCGGGAGATCCTCAAGGGGATCTACCTCTCGTTCTTCCCCGGGGCCAAGATCGGTGTGCTGGGCGCCAACGGCGCCGGAAAATCCACACTGCTCCGGATCATGGCGGGCGTCGATCGAGACTTCCTGGGGGAGGCGCGGCCGCTTCCTGGCACCCGCATCGGCTATCTGGCGCAGGAGCCCCAGCTCGACCCGTCCAAGGACGTCCGCGGCAACGTGATGGAGGGCGTCCGCGAGCAGCAGGCCCTACTGGACCAGTTCAACGAGATCAGCGCGAAGTTCGCCGAGCCGATGGATGACGACCAGATGAGCCGGCTGCTGGAGAAGCAGGGCAACCTGCAGGAACGGATCGACGCCCTCGGCCTCTGGGAGCTGGATCACAAGGTCGACATGGCCATGGACGCCCTCCGGCTCCCACCCGGCGACGCCGACGTCGGGCGGATCTCGGGTGGCGAGCGGCGTCGCGTCGCGCTCTGCCGTCTGCTCCTCGAGCAGCCGGACATGCTCCTGCTGGACGAGCCGACCAATCACCTGGACGCCGAAAGCGTCTGGTGGCTGGAGCGGTATCTGGCCGAGTTCAAGGGGACGGTGGTGGCGGTCACCCACGACCGCTACTTCCTGGACAACGTCGCGGGGTGGATCCTGGAGCTCTACCAGGGCGCCGGCATTCCCTGGGAAGGCAACTACTCCTCCTGGCTGGAGCAGAAGGAGCGACGCCTGGCCCAAGAGGAGAAGCAGACCTCCGCGCGCCAGCGGACCCTGCAGCACGAGCTGGAGTGGATCCGCATGTCTCCCCGCGCGCGCCATGCCAAGAACAAGGCCCGCATCACCGCCTTCGAGCGGCTGCGCGACGAAGCCGAGCGCCAGCAGGAGGGCAGCGCCGAGATCCTGATCCCGGTGCCGCCCCGGCTGGGCGATGAGGTGGTGATCGCCGAACAGCTCAGCAAGGGATTCGGCGACCGCTTGCTGATCGACGGGCTCGACTTCGCGCTGCCCCGGGGCGGCATCGTCGGGGTCATCGGACCGAACGGCGCGGGCAAGACCACGCTCTTCCGCATGATCACCGGCCAGGAGCAGCCCGATGGCGGGCGGCTCACCGTCGGCTCCACCGTCCAGCTCGCCTACGTCGACCAGAGCCGGGACGCGCTCGACCCCGAGCTCACGGTCTACCAGGAGATCTCCGGCGGCATGGACCAGCTCCAGTTCGGCCGCCGCACCGTGAACGCCCGGGCCTACTGTGCGGGATTCAACTTTCGCGGCGCGGACCAGCAGAAGAAGGTGGGTCTCCTCTCCGGCGGCGAGCGGAACCGGGTGCACCTGGCCAAGGTGCTGAAGAGCGGCGGCAACCTCCTGTTGCTGGACGAGCCGAGCAACGATCTTGACGTCGACACCCTGCGCGCGCTGGAGGAGGCCCTGCTCGAGTTCGCCGGCTGCGCGGTGGTCATCAGCCATGACCGCTGGTTTCTGGATCGGATCGCCACCCACATTCTGGCGTTCGAAGGAAACAGCGAGGTCGTCTGGTACGAAGGGAACTACCAGGAGTATGCGGCCGACTTCAAGCGGCGGAAGGGTGTGGCGGCCGATCAACCGCATCGCATCCGATACAAGAAGCTGGTGCACTAGAATGCGCTATACTTGGGCATGACGACCTCGCACAGCCGGATTCCCTACCTCCCCGCGCGCATCGAAGGTCTGTCCTCGCTCGCGATGAACCTGTGGTGGAGTTGGAGCCGGGAGGCCCGCAGCCTCTTCCGTTCCATCGACGAGCCGCTGTGGCATCTCACCCGCCACAATCCACTCGAGCTGCTCTGCCGGGTCGATCCGGCGCGGGTCGCCGCCTGCGCCAGCGACAGCGACTTTCTCCGGCGCTACGACGACGTCATGATCCGGCTGGGGCACGAGACCACCAGCCAGGACACCTGGTTCACCCATGAGTACCCCGACCTCGACGGGCGGCCGGTCGCCTACTTCTGCGCCGAGTTCGGCCTGCACAATTCGGTGCCGATCTACTCCGGCGGCCTGGGCGTCCTGGCAGGCGACCACTGCAAGTCGGCCAGCGATCTCGGCGTACCCATGGTCGGCGTCGGCCTCTTCTACCGGAAGGGATACTTCGACCAGCGGCTCACCCTCGACGGCTGGCAGCAGGACAGCGACGTGGAGTACGATGTCAGCCTCACCCCCCTCAGTCCGGTGGCCAACGGCGGCAAGGAGCCGTTCCTTGCCACAGTGGATACATCGGGCCGACCGGTGCACGTGCAGGCCTGGCGCATGATGGTGGGTCGGATGCCGATCTACCTGCTGGACACCAACCTGGAGCTCAACCACCCGGATGACCGCGCCCTCATGAGCAAGCTGTACGCCGGGGGGCCGGACATGCGGCTCCGCCAGGAGTGGATCCTGGGCGTCGGCGGGGTTCGGGTGCTGCGGGCGCTGGGGATCGATCCCGCGGTGTGGCACGCCAACGAGGGGCACGCCGCGTTCATGATGGTCGAGCGCCTCCGCGAGGCCACCGCCAGCGGCCTCGGCTTCGCCGATGCGGTGCGACAGGTCCGGACTCACGGGGTGTTCACCACGCACACGCCGGTTCCGGCGGGGCATGATGCCTTCGCCGTCGAGCAGCTGGAGGGCTGCACCGGACCCGTGTGGGAAGAGATCGGCATCGACCGGGACGCCTTCTTCAGCCTCGGCGCGCATCCCGCGCTCCCCGGGCAGTTTCACATGACCGCGACGGCGATGCGGCTGTCGGGTCGAGTGAACGGCGTCTCCCGGCGCCACGGGCAGGTCTCGCGAAACCTGTGGCGCGACCTCTGGCCCGGCCGCCCCTGGGAGACGGTGCCGATCGGGCATGTGACCAACGGGGTGCATCTCGCCACCTGGATGGCCAGCACCATCATGGCGCTGCTCGACGAGCACCTGGGCGAGGGCTGGGGCGCCCGGCTGGACGAGCCGGGGTTCTGGGATCAGGTCCTCACGCTGGATCATGCGAAGCTGTGGGAGGTGCACGGCCGCCTCAAGCGGATCCTGGCGGACTTCATCCGCGAGGACGCTCGGCGCCGCTTCGCCGGGCAGCTCAAGGAGGCGGCCCAGGTGGTCGGCGCCGGAACCCTGCTCGATCCCACCGCGCTCACCATCGGCTTCGCCCGGCGCTTCGCCACCTATAAGCGCGCCAACCTGGTCTTCCGCGACCTGGACCGGCTCCGCCGCCTGCTGGTCGATCCCTGGCGTCCGGTGCAGATCGTCTTCGCGGGCAAGGCCCACCCGGCCGACAATCCGGGGAAGGAAGTGCTGCAGAGCGTCTATCAGTTCACCCGGGATCCCGAGTTCGAGGGCCGGGTCGCGTTCCTGGAGGACTACGACATGCACCTGGCCCATCTCCTGGTCCAGGGTGTCGACCTCTGGGTCAACCTCCCGCGGGTGCCGCTGGAGGCCTCGGGAACCAGCGGGATGAAGGCGGCGCTCAACGGGGTTCCCCAGCTCAGCACGCTCGATGGCTGGTGGCAGGAGGGCTACGATGGGTTGAGCGGCTGGGCCATCTCTCCCGCGGGCGAGACCGAAGACACCGACGCCGCCGATGCCGAGCGGTTCTACCGGCTGCTGGAGGAGCAGGTGGTCCCGCTCTTCTACACGCGGGATTCACGGGGGACGCCGCTGGGCTGGGTCGAGAAGATGCGCCATGCCATGCGGCTGGCCGGCAGCCGCTTCAGCGGGCGACGGATGCTGCAGGAATACGTCCAGGAATATTATGCTCCTGCCATTCGGGGGGAGTCGTCGGGCGACGATCCGCCCACGATATGAGGGTGAGAGGATGCCCACCACTCGCGAGCCGGCTCGGGCGCCGGCGGGTGTCGCGACGCCGCTGGTGACATCGACCGGCCAGGCCGTCTCCGTCGTGCATGTCACGGCGGAGTACTATCCGTTCGCCCGCATCGGCGGCATGGCCGAGGCGGTGAGCGGGCTTGCCGCGTTTCAGCGGGCCGCAGGGCTCAACGTCGCCGCCATCCTTCCGCTCTACCGGACCGTGCGCGACGAGGCCCCCGACCTCGAGCCGGTCGGGCCGCCTTTCCTCGTGCCTCTGGGGAACCACTCCGAGGAGGCCCGGGTATTCCGCGTGGCCGGCCCGATCAAGGGGCCGCAGGTCTTCTTCATCGAGCACCTGGAGTATTTCAACCGGCCCGGGATCTACGGCGAGAACGCGGTCGACTATCCCGACAACGCCCGCCGCTTCGCCTTCTTTGCCCTGGCCGCGCTCACCGCCCTGCCCCGCCTGGTGGCCGGGCCGGTGCTGGTACACGCCCATGACTGGCACACGGCGCTGGTGCCGGTCTACCTCCGCACCACGCTGGCCGACCAGAGCTTCGCGGCGGACACCACGACCGTGCTGTCGGTCCACAACCCCGGTTATCAGGGTCACTTCCCCCCGGAGGTGATGCCCGAGGTGGGACTGCCCTGGTCGCTGTACAATTGGCGGCAGCTCGAGTGGTACGGAAAGGTGAACTTCCTCAAGGGCGGCCTCACGTTCACCGACTTCGTCACCACCGTGAGCCCCACCCAGGCCCGTGAGCTTCGGACGCCGGGTGGCGGCTTCGGTCTGCACGATCTCTTCCAATCCCTGGGCGATCGGCTGGTCGGGGTGCTGAACGGCATCGACCAGCACGCCTGGGACCCCGCCAGCGACCGGCAGATCACCGCGCAGTACTCGGCCCAGAAGCTCGAGGGCAAGCGACGCTGCAAGGCGGCGCTCCAGCGCTCGTTCGGACTGCCCCAGCGGCGCAAGGTGCCGCTGTTCGGGATGACCGGCCGGCTGGTGACTCAGAAAGGGCTGGATCTGATCCTCGCCGCGCGGGACCTGCTCGACTCCGACGCCCAGTTCGTCTTCCTCGGGAGCGGGGAGCAGAAGTACGAGCAGGCGCTGGTGGAGCTCGCCTCCTCGGCGCCCAACCGGATCGGCGTGCAGTTCGACTTCACCGACCGGCTGGAGCACCGGCTCATGGCCGGCGCCGACATCTTCCTC
>DATAOI010000069.1 GCA_036265815.1 Gemmatimonadales bacterium | reverse complement strand
CGTCGGGCTACGCCTTCTTCACCTCCGCCTCGATCTCGGCCATGAGGGTTCGCCCCCAGGTGGCCCAGTGGGTGCGCGCGACCAGGACACGGCGGACGATCTCGAGAACCTTGCGTCCCTCGTCGGTCAGTTCCATGAGCGCACCTTACCATCGTCACGATCGTCGAGGGACCGCAGGATTCTCACTGGAGAGGCCCCAGGCACGCTCCCGGATGATCAAGCGCAAGCGACTTCCCGGGTGAGACCTGGGTGAACGAAAGGGGTCAGCGGTTGTGACGCCCGCCGGATCGAGCCTCGATCGCCGTGCTGGCATACGAACGAGGCGCGGTCGACCCCGACGACGTTACTGAAGCCGCGCTCAGGTCCTCGACCCGGACGGCCAGTCCATGGGCCGGGCCCTCACCTCCCGAGCCGCGCCAGGACCTGCTCGCCGACGAGCATGGCCGCAGGATAGAGCACCTGCTCCTCGGTCTCGGCGTGCAGCCGGAGCTTCTCGGCAAAGCGCTCGGCGTCCGGTCGCCCCTCCACTCGGCCCACCTCCGCAAGCGTCCGGAGCGCCCCGACGACCTGCTGGTGCTCCGCGAGCATCTGCGGCAGGTCCTTCTTCAGCTGTTCCGTCATGGGGAGCACCGCTCGCATCTCCGGCGTGACGCCCCGCTCGGCGATGGGGGCGAGCAACCCCAACGGTGGGAGCGCGTACTCCTCCTCCTTGACGAAGTGGGGGTGCAGGAGCACGGCGACATTGCGGGCGGCCTCGCCGACCTTGCCCGGGGCCTTGGTGAGGGCCACGAGCTCCGCGTGCAGCTCCTCGTGTTCGACCTTCAACGGCTCAGGAATCCTGATGTCCATCTATGCTGGCTCCTTCACGTCAATCGTCGTTCTTCTTCTGGCGGTGATTGGCGCCTGTCCGCTCTGAGCCGAATGTCAGCTCCAACCCCGCAATGAGCGTTGACCGCTCAGCCGGCGTGAGGCTCGCGCTCGTGCCCGGCAAGGCGTAGAACCACGGCGGCATCTCGCCTTTCCTGACGCTCTTGGCCGACTCGCGCGCCTCGCGCTGGCCTCGATCCCACTCGGAGTAATTCAGCGCGCGGCGTCCCTCGTCGACGTCGCGCTGCACGAGCCATGACATCGGTGCCACGTGCGAGTACCACGGCCAGACCGTCTCGTTGCTGTGGCAATCGAAGCACGCCCGGACCGCCAGCGTCCGCGTCCGCGCCTGGTCCCAGGGCGGCTCCTGCGTCACCGGGGGGTTCGTGTGCCGCCGACCGTACGGAACGAGCTGGATGGCGATGAACGCCACGACCAGCAGCATCCCGAGCCAGCGCACGATCCGGCGCATGGGCCAAGCCTCCTTCCTCGATCAGACCCGACCGCAACGATCGTGCCGTATCAAGAACATCGAGAAGTCGTGACTTTGAGTCGCCCCGCCCGCGGCGGTCCCGGGCAGCCTCGCCCCACGTGGGGCGCGCCCTCCACACGCCCGGCGGCGGCGACCGCCACGCCGCGTGCCGGTCGGGCCACCTTTTCCCCGAGGCGATCATATGGGCCAATGCCCCCCCCGGTGTGCGACCACCTCCTCGCCTAGCAGGTCGGGGTCCCGGACACCGCCGCGGCCGAGCGCCTGCGCCGCAACGGCCACGACGACCTGCCGAGCGCGCGGCGCCGCGGGCTCCCGCCATCGCAGCCGAGGTCCTGCGCGAGCCGACTTCCTGCTCCTGGTGGCCGTCAGCGTCGTCTACGTCGTCCTGGGGGATCCTACGCCCCGTGATCCGACAGCGCCTACGGCGAAGGGCACCAGCGCAAACAAGCCGCCGCCCACAACCAATGCCCAGTCATGGGCATGCAGCGGCTCGACGTGTAGCAGGCCCGCGAGGGGTGTGATCTGCACAAGAACGATCGCCGACGCAATGCTGGCGCCGGACACCAGCCAGGCCGCACGGGTGCGAAGCCGGCTCAGCACGGCGGTGATGAATCCACTCGCCACCGCCAGCGTCGCCAGGGCGGCAGCGCGGCCATGCTCGGTTCCTCCTGGCTCGCTCGCACTGCGTACATAGGCGAGGACGACGGTCATTGCGACGACGGCGCCGACCGCCGCGATCATGATCCAGTCGCGGCGATGAAACAGAACTGCCTTCCGCGGAGCCGCCTGCCGCCGGAGCGGGCCCGCCGGCAACTCCTGGAAGACCAGCAATGCCGAGGGATGAATGATCAACTCCACCCAGACGATGTGCACCGGCAGGTAGAGGAGCGGATATCCGAGCAGCGGAACCGCCAGGGCGGACACCACGAACGGCACGTGAATGATCAAGAGGTATTGAAAGCTCGCCCGGAGATTGGCAAAGAGCTGACGCCCCTCACTGATCGCTCGGACGATCGTGCGAAAGTTGTCGTCGAGCAGCACGATCGCGGCTACCTCTCGAGCGCTCCGCGTGCCGCGCTCACCCATCGCGATGCCGACGTCGGCGGCCTGGAGCGCCGGCACGTCGTTTACTCCATCGCCGGTGACGGCAACGATCTCGCCGGCCTGCTGGAGCGCGCGAACGAGCGTCAACTTCTGGGATGGCGCGGCGCGGGCGATGACGTCGACTCGCTTGAGATCCTCCAGGCCCCCGCGCGCGGCCACCTGCTCCATCTCGTCGCCCGTCATGACGCGCGGCTCGGCCCCACCCAGCCCGATTTCTCCCGCAACCGCGCGCGCCGTGACTGGGTGGTCACCCGTGACCATGATGGCGTGAATCCCGGCCAGGCGGCATGCGCGGACGGCGTCGGCCACTCCCGGGCGCACCGGATCCTCGAAGGCGACGACCCCAGCTAACTGATACCCGGTGATCGGCTCGTCAGCGCCGACGGCATCCACGGGCCGCCACGCACACGCGATGACCTTGTGGCCTTGTCCGCCGAGCGCCGCCACTTCTCTCACGGCCCACGAGCGAGCTGCCTCGTCAGCGTCGCACATCGCGAGGATGGACTCCGGAGCTCCTTTTGTCGCGGCGATGACGCTGCCTTGCGCCTCTCGAACGATTGCCGTTTCCCGCTTGCGACCCTCGGTGAACGGAAATACCGCCAGGCGCTCTACATCGTGGAGTCGGACTTTGGCCCGCCCGATCTCGCCCAGGACCGCCGCATCCAGAGGGTCTCCGCTATCGCCACGGGACGCGAGAGCGACGATGCGCAGGAGTCGGGCATCGTCCCCATCGGGATATGGGCGCAGATGTGCCATGCGAAGCTGCCCTTCGGTGATGGTGCCGGTCTTGTCGGAGCACACGGTCGTAATGCGGCCGATGTTCTCCACGGAGACAGCCCGCCGCACGAGCGCTTGCCGTCTAGCCAACCGATAGACGCCGACGCCGAGGAAGAACGTGAAGACGACGGGGAATTCCTCCGGCAAGGCCGCGACGGCGAGCGTCACCGCGCTCACGAGGGCGTCGAGCCAGCCGTAACCCTGTCGCAGCCGCACCGCCGCGAGGATGAGACAGATGACCGCGGCAATGCTGAGCAACAAGCCCATGAGGTGCTTGATGGTGAGCTGAAGGGGTGTGAGTGCACGTTGGCCCTGCACCGCCGACCTGACAATTTCCCCGTACACGGTCTCCGCGCCCGTGAATACAATCCGCACGAACGCTTCTCCCGTCAGCAAGCGCGTCCCCGCGAATACCCAGTGGAGGGTCTCGACCGTCGCTTCGTCGCTCCCCACGACTCGCTCCCGTAGCGGCTGCTTCGGGACCGGGTACGCCTCCCCAGTCAGGGTTGACTCGTCAGCCTGAAGCTCGCTCCCCCGGATCACCAGGCCATCGGCAGGGAAGGCTTCTCCGGGGGCAACGACCGTCAGATCGCCCGGAACCACCTCGACCGCGCTGAGCTCCACGCGCCTGCCGTCGCGAACAACCACCGCTCGTTCGGCCAGGCGCGTCCGAAGCCCCTCGGCCGACGCCTGGCTGCGCCAGTGAAGAAAGACATCCATTCCGGCCAGCGGCACCAGCGCCACGACGAGGGTCAGGGCCTCGCCAAGCTGCCCCACGACGGCATACAGGAGGCTCGTGGCTGTCAGGAACCACAGCATCGGATCCTTTGCGGTGTCGCGGGCCAGCTCCCGCCAGCGCGCGGGCGGTGTCTCGATGATCGCATTGGCGCCATAGCGTTCACGCCGGACACCTGCCTCAGGCTCGGTCAGGCCCCGCTCGGAAGCCAGCAGGTCTCCCAGCCGATCGAGTGGAACTGGGCGTCGAGTCACGGCTACGCGATCACCGGGACGGGCTCACGGCGCTGGCCCAGTGCACGCCTAGCCCGCCGATGCCGTGGTGGGCTCATGAGGCGCGCCACCGCGTGAATCGCAGCAGTCGGACGGCCCGTGATCACGCCGCCTGTCATACCACCCTGAGCCCGGTTCATACACCCCCCAGTCGTAGCGCGGCCGAGCCCTTCACGTTCAGCGAGAGCGAGGAGACGACGATTGACGCCCTGACCGCGACCCGCCGACGCCTGCAGGAGCTCGCCACCGGACGCGTGTGATCATTGTGAGGGTCAGGCCGGTGTATCTGATTGGCGACTTGCGGACCTTCGGAGGGATCCAGTGAACGTAGGCTTTCTCGGTGCGCCGGCTGTAGTGCCGGGTCCGGATGGCGTGACGGACGCGGTCGAGGAGGCCGGGCCTCGGAGGCTCGGGCGGGCCCGCCTCCCGAGAGATCCCGCCGAGTTCCGCGGAGGGCCGATGCCCGGGGACAAGCCTTCTTGACCCTCCTCCTCCGAGCCCCGCGGTGCCGAGCCGCGCGCCCATCGGCAGACCCGATACAAATTCTCGCGCATACCTCCTGAACCCTATACCATCGGCCTCGCGCCCCGGCCTACTGGGGCTATTGCCAACGGGGAGGCTGTTGAATGCTGCGAGCCGTCCGCACCCGGTTGTTCACCCTCGCGGTCGCCGCCTATGTCCTCCTCGATTTCTCCAGCCTATCTGCCGGGCGTGTTCTCGTTCGACGCGGATCAGTCGATGGATAGCGTTGTCATGAGTGGCCATGCTCTTGGCTTGGAGGGGTCGCCCCCCGCTGTCGTGCCGACCTCGGATACCCTCTGTGAGGTCGAAACGCGGCGAGCGCGCCCGTCACGGTCCCCCATCGCCGCTGCCGTTGAGTGGGTTGTCGTCTTGCGGGAAGCGTATTCACGGTCGTCAAGCCGCTCCTCTTTCGCGGAAGCTCACTAGTCAACCCCGCCAGAGTCCTGTCCTGCGCCACCGAGCCATCCGCCGGCGCGGCGCGTGAGCCGAGCACCCAGACCCGAACGAGGAACCATCGTGCCGACCATCCTTGTGGTTGATGACGACGCCGACGTAGCAAACGTGATTTCAGACATGCTGACCACGCGAGGGTACAGGGTGCTGACTGAGACCGAACCCGGCGAGGCAATCAGGCTCGTGGATGCAGGCCGCGACCCCATCGACCTGCTCGTGACTGATATCGTGATGCGCGGGATGCACGGCCACGAATTGGCGGAGTCGCTGCGCGATCGATGGCCCCGAATGAAGGTGCTGTTCATGACGGGGTATCCAGCCGAGGAGTTGAGGAACCATCGTGTGCCCCTGTTCGGGGCACGAGTGCTGACGAAGCCGCTGGCGGTAGACACGGTGGTCGATGCAGTGCGTGGGATACTCGGTGCGTAAATGATCGAGCGTTTTCCGGGGCGCCTCCCGGACGGTAGCATCCCTTCTCCCGCCAGGTCTGGCGGCGGTCAGCCCTACACGGCGCAGAGCTACCAGAGGTGGTGCGAGCACACCCAGGAGATCATCCCGTTCCCGCTGGAGGATGGTTCAGCTTGTCTTTGGAAGTGATGGGGGACGACGGCGTGAGGGCGCCCAGCGCTTAGCCTAGGGCCGTGGCCTCGCCCCCGGGTCCAGACAAGAGAGAACCCGAAGGGGGCGACCTCCAGTGAGGAGGTCCGTCCCCTTCGGGCAATTGATGAGCTACGTGATGGCAGCGCGCCGAGCAGCGGCTTAGCAGCGCCCCTGCTTGGCCAGCCCAGGTGGACAGCCGTGCCCTCTATCGATCTTCTTGGCGTGGCCCGGTGGGACCTTGTAGTAGGCGACCGGCACGCCAAGGACCGGCTGCGGGACGCGGCCGGGTGCAATCGCGACCCAGGGAGCGCCAGGCCTCGGGGCTACGAACCACCGGTCGTGATGAAAGCTGTAGTACCGCCCCCCATACGCGAAGAAGTTCATCTCGACACCGGGCGCATAAAACACCGGCGATCCGGGCACCACCACGAGTTGGGGCGCGCGCACGATCACGGGCGGTGCAACCGGGGGGACGACGACAACAGGCGCCGGCGGTGCCACCACCACTGGAGGTGTCACGACCACCGGAGGCGTCACAACGACGGGCGGCGGAGCCGGGACGCCGATCTTGACTCCGATTCTCACGCTATCCGCTTCAGCTGAACCGGCAAGGGCCAAAACAGACACTGCAGTCAATGCCAGCATTCGGATTTGCATTAGCTCGGACCTCCAGGAGAGACTGTAGTCATTGCAACAGCGCCTGGAGGTGCAAGCCCGCAGCCAAACAGCTAAGCCGAAAGCTCTCCTGTGTTTATCACGGGATGCAGACTCTGGATGCGAGTACTGTCAGCCTGGTGTCAGGCCGTGACCTTCCCTTATTACCCATCAGCACCACGTCGCACCCGGAGACCGGATTGAACCGCCCCGGCTTTCCCGGAGGCTCCAATCCTTGAGAGGATGGGGCCATGGCAAGACCAGGACGGTTTTCACCGGAAGTGCGGGAGCGAGCGGTGCGGATGGTGGTGGAGCACGCGGCGGCCCATCCCTCGCAAT
>DATAOI010000068.1 GCA_036265815.1 Gemmatimonadales bacterium | reverse complement strand
GTGATCGACGTCGCCCAGCTCCCGCTCGATCTCGAGGATCTGGCCGTCGGGCCCACCCCTCCGCCACCGCCCGCCAACGATGAGGGCATGGCTGAGCGCAAGGCGGATCGACCCCGCCGGCCGGCAATGCGCAATATCGGCGCGCTTCCCAAGCATCTGCCGCGGTGCGAGGAGGTGATCGAGCCCGAGACCACGGTCTGCCCCTGCTGCTCCGGGGCGCTCCATCGGATTGGCGAGGAGACGCGCGAGGCTCTCGACGTGGTCCCAGCCTTTGTGCGGGTGAAGCGAACGATCTTCCCGAAGTACGCGTGCCGGACCTGTGAGGGAGCGATCGTCCAGGCCAAGAGCCCGCCCCGCCTGGTCGAGGGCGGCATGGCCACAACCGCGCTGATCACCCATGTCGCGGTCTCCAAGTTCGCCTGGCACATCCCGCTGTATCGGCAGGCTCAGATCTTCAAGGGTCAAGGCGTGCGCCTCGACCGCTCGACCCTGGCGCTGTGGATGAAGCGGGCCGCGTGGTGGCTGAAGCCGCTCTACGAACGCCAGCTGGCCGCCATCCTCGCCGGATCACGCGTGTTCAGCGATGAGACGCCAATGCCCGTCCTCGATCCGGGACGCGGGCAGACCAAACGGGGCCAGTTCTGGAGCCATGCTGTTGATGATCGCCCGTGGGGCGGCCCGGCCCCGCCCGCGGTCGCTTATGTTTATGCCGAGGGGCGCTCGATGGCGGATCTCGCCTCCCAGGTCCAAGGCTTCACAGGCATTCTCCAGGTGGACGGCTATGGCAGCTACAAGGGGCTGGCCCGCCGTCATCCCCAGATCCAACTCGCGTTCTGTCTGGCCCATGCCCGTCGCAAGTTCGTCGCCGTCTACAAGGCCACTCACGCTCCACTCGCGCGCGACGTCATCGCCAGCTTGGGCGAGGTTTATGCGATCGAGGCGCAGATCCGAGGGCGCAGCGCCGAGGAGCGGCGCGCCGTCCGGCAGGCCGAGACGAAGCCGATCATGGATGCCCTGAAGACGACCTTGATGACCGCCTTGGCCGAGCTTCCGAGCCGGTCGAGCTTGGTTGAGGCGATCAAATATATGCTCGGCCACTGGGCTGGTCTCATCGTGTTCTTGGAGGACGGTCGGATCGAGGTGGGTAGAGTCGAGGACGGGCGCGGTAGCTTGGGCCTTGTGTGGCAACGCTCCGTTTCCCGTCCCCGCTCGTCAAACCGGACGTGCGGATTTCCCGCATCCGGCTTTCTCCCGATCCATCAGACCTTCGCTCTCGGCAGGTCGGCGCGCCGCATCGGGACGCGGTAGAGGCCGAGTGTCCCGTAGAGGCACTCGTCCGGGATCTGGCGGAACCCGGTGCCTCGTCGTCCCGTGCGGCGCATCAACCAGCGCCGGATACGCCGCTCCGTGTAGGTCCGGACGCGGTCATAGATGTCCATGACCGGGCCCTGGTCGAAGTAGCCGCACCAGCCGCGAAGCAGGCTGCTGATACGGGCCACCGTGCTCTCCGGGGTGTCCGGGTACCATTGCCGCGTGGTCCGCTCGTGGATCCGTCGGAGCAGGCCCTTGACCGACTTCCGCGACGGCCGGGTGCCGATGTAGGCGCGCCCGTCCTTGCCGTGGAAGCGGCCGATCGTGTAGCCGAGGAAGTCGAACGCCTCCTCGGGCAACCGGGCGATCCGGGTCTTGGCCGTGTTCACCTCCAGCCCGAGCCGCGTCATCAGCGCCTGCGTCCTCGCCAGCGCCGCCTCGGCGTTGCCGGGACGGCAGCAGATGACGAAGTCGTCGGCGTAGTTGACGACATGGGCGTCGAGCTGGTCCCGGTGGCCATGACCATGCCGGCCAGCAGGAAGCGCCGGAAGTACAGGTTCGCCACCAAGGGCGAGATCACTCCGCCCTGCGGCACGCCCCGCTTGGTCCGGCGCGCCTCGGTGGTCTGCACCGCGCGTTCGCCGATGAACTCCACCACGGGGGCCGTTAGCCAGCCCTTGATGGTGTGGAGGAGACGCCCATCGGCGATGCGGCGGGACAGGCAGCGCATCAAGGGCGCGTGCGGGATCGAAGTGAAGTAGTCGCGCAAATCCGCGTCGACCACCTCCCGCCGCCCGTGCTGCGTCACGTGCCAGTAGACCCGGCGGAGGGCCATCTTGGCGTCCAACCCGGGGCGGAAGCCGTACTGCTGCGGCAGCAGGTCCGCCTCGAAGATGGGACCGATCACCAGCAGCGCCGCCATCCCGACCACGCGGTCGGCGATGCACGGGATGCCGAGTGGCCGACGCCCTCCGTTGCTCTTCGGTATCCACACGCGCAGGAGGGGCTTGGGCGCGTACTGTCCCGAAATCAGCTCCTCCCGCAGCTCTTCCAGCCACCGCTCGCTACCCTGGGCCTCGATCTGGGCAAAGCTCACGCGGTCCACCCCGGCCGCCCCCGCGTTGGCGCGGCAGCGTCCGTAGGCGTCCTGCAGGACGTCCTTGCGGCAGACCTTGTCCCAGAGGGAGTAGAAGCGGAAGGCCGGTTCAGCCTTCGCTTTCGCCTGCAGCGAGGTCCGGAGCGTCTCAACCGTTGCAGCGGGTGTTGGTAGACCCATGGTCAATCACCGGGCTGTCGGCCCTTCCCTCGCTCGGATCGGGTCAGGGCCCCTTCCCTCCGCCGGCGTTACCCGGCCTCGACGGTACTACGAGCCCATCCGCCATCTGCGGTCGCCGGTGCTGGCCCTTGCGGGTTCACCGTTGGCATGGAGATGCCGCTCCACCCCACGTCCGCAGACTTCCCTTGTTGCGCACTGCCCATGTCCCGTGCGTGCCGCCACCACTACCCCGGTGGGATCGCCGGCTGCCTGTCTCGCTCGCTTCGCCGGCGACGACGGCCTTCCCCGTTAGTGTGGCGGGTCGGCTCCCACATTGACTGTTTCGAGGCCTGCTCGGTGTTCACTCGCGTTGCGGCCCGCACGGTCCGCTGTCCCCCTTACGGGGTCTTTTCTCGGGGTGCTTCAGACCATTCGTCGCCTCCTGATCCGCCCCGAGTGCTTCCGGCTGGAGCGAGAGTGTGCCGGCCTGGGTTTCCACCAGGGAGAGCAGTGCACCTTGACAAGGCACACACACGAACACGGTTGAACGGACCATGCGGCCGATTGCACTTGGCCGTAAGAATGCACTCTTCGCTGGGAGTGAGAGCGGAGCCCGGACCTGGGCGATCCTGGCCAGTCTGATCAACACGGCGAAGCTGAACGACCTCGATCCGCAGACCTATCTGGTGGATGTGCTCGAGCGGATGATCTCGGGGCGCACGCCGGTCAACCGACTGGACGAGTTGCTGGCCTGGAACTGGAAGACCGCACGGGACGCTCTGGCGACTGCTGCGGCATAACCAGCGCTGGACAGCCGCGCCACACGTCAACATCTGACGAGCACACCACCACTGGCCACCGCCAACCGCACCTGCTTGCGGAGAGACGGAGGACCTCTATGGACCTTGAGACCGCGATCCAAGCCTTCGCGAGCACCGAGAATGATCTCCCGCAGGAAGCCGCGGAATGGGCACTCGACCACTGGGATGAGGTCGCCCCTGAACTGCTCGGCATACTGGAGCGCTTCGCCAGCGGTGTGGATCGGTCGGATGAGGCTGCGAGGGCAATCTTCGTCCTCCTCCACCTCGCGGGCGAGCGGCAGGACACGCGCGTGTTCCCGCTCTTGTGCCGTCTTGCACGGGACGGTGAGGCTT
>DATAOI010000067.1 GCA_036265815.1 Gemmatimonadales bacterium | reverse complement strand
CTTCCCACCCTCATCGGCCTGGCCGGAGCGGGACGGCGGGTCAGCGACGTCGAGTTCCGGGAGTGGGAGCATTACGAGGACGTCCCACCGGCGCGTGAGAAAGGCCCCACCGCGTTCGTCACGGTACAGCGAGGCTGCGACTACCGCTGCACCTTCTGCGTCGTGCCGCAGACCCGCGGCCCGGAGCGGAGCCGCCGGCTGAGCGAGGTCGTGCGCGAGGTCGGTGAGCTGGCGGCGGCCGGCACCACCGAGGTCACACTCCTGGGGCAAACGGTCAACTCGTATTACGACGGCCAGCACGACTTCGCCGACCTGCTCCGGGCCGTCGGAGCCCTGGACGGCGTGCGGCGCCTGCGCTTCACCAGCCCCTATCCGACCGACTTCTCGGACCGGGTGGCGGAGGCCATGGCCGATACGCCGGCGGTGTGCGAGCACGTCCACCTGCCGGTGCAGAGCGGCTCCAACGCGGTGCTGCGCCGCATGCTGAGGCGCTACACCCGCGAGGTCTACCTCGAGGTGGTCGAGCGCCTCAGGCAAGCCGTCCCGGGCATCACCTTCTCCACCGACATCATCGTCGGCTTCCCCGGCGAGACGGAGGCCCAGTTCGCCGAGACGCTGAGCCTGGTGGCCGATGCCGATTTCGACGACGCCTACACCTTCAAGTACTCGGTTCGGGAGGGCACGCCCGCCGTGCGGCTCAGGGACCACGTTGCCGCCGAGGTGGCGTCGGAACGGCTGGAGCGGCTCATCGAGGCGGTCCGCGCCAATGCGCGCCGTAAGAACGTGGCCCGGGTGGGCCAGGTGCACGAGGTGCTGGTGGAGCGGCCGGCCCGGCGGGGCGGGCTCATGCTCGCCCGCAGCCGGACCAATCATCTGGTGTTGCTCGATCTCCCGGCCGACGCGGTGGGACGCTACTACGACGTCAGGCTCACCGGCACGACCGGTTCCACCTTCACCGGCGCGGTGGTCACGCCCGAACTGGCGGTCCTGTGATCCGCAATCTGGCCGAGGAGCATGTCCTCGCCGCCTACGAAGCGTTGCGGGCGCACTTCCCCGATTTCTGTGGGTGCGAGGTGTGCCGCGACGATGCCATGGTGTACGCGCTCAACCGGGTTCCGCCACGGTACGTGTCCAGCCCCACCGGGTCGGTGGTCACCGAGATCAACCTGGAAAAAGAGCAGAGTCGGGCGCCGATCGACGTGGCCATGATGGAATCCCTCCGCAAGATCTCCGCGGCGCCGCGATGCGGCAGGAAGAGCCGAAGTCCTTCCTGAGGCGCGGCCGGTGAAGCCGCGACCCTCCATTCTGCTGACGGCGTGCTACGGGGCCGGTCTCGCGACCGGCCTTCTGCATTTCGGCAGCCCGCTCGGCATGGCGGTGCTTCTCCTCGCCGCGCCCTTGATCGGCGGACCGCTACCCATTGTGCTGTCGGCTGCCGCGGCAGCGGGGCGGGTGACCGGTGAGCTCGCCCGGGAGGGCGAGCGGACCCGCTGTCCGGCTCGGTTGCCGCCCGGGCGGCTGCGTCTCACCATCGAGCTGCTGGAGCCTGCCCCGCGGGAAGGCGGGCGACTCATGGTGAAACCCGTCGGAACGGGATGCGTGGGGGCGGTGGCCGCCCGCTGGCCGCCGGGACGGCCAGCCGACGCGGGGCTGCACGGCCCTGCGGTGGCGGTCTGGATACCGGCGCCGGGCCCGGGTGGCCGGCCCGCAGGGTCGCTGGCAGTGATCGAGGTCGGGCCGCTTGGCGGCCATCCGGGGCTCGCGGCGCGACTACGCACAGTCCTCGCCGGCGCGAGCCTGTCACTCTACGGCGCGCGGGCCCCGCTGGTCGACGCCCTGATGCTCAACCGCCGGGGGGGCATCGATCCCGAGCTGCAGGATCGGTTCGCCCAGTCCGGGTTGGTGCACCTGCTGTCGATCTCGGGGTTCC
Source organism: Gemmatimonadales bacterium (assembly GCA_036265815.1). NCBI lineage: Bacteria > Pseudomonadati > Gemmatimonadota > Gemmatimonadia > Gemmatimonadales > Gemmatimonadales bacterium. The sequence continues at coordinate 35,787 of DATAOI010000067.1, read as the reverse complement.
ACGTCGGCCTGATCACTGCCTGGGTCTTCCTGCTCGGCCGTCTGCTCGGGCTCGGTCGTTCCCGCGCGCTGGTCCTCGCCGCGGCAGTCAGCGCGGCATACGTCGGTTTTCTGGGCTGGCCGGCGCCGGCCACGCGGGCCGCGGCACTGGCCGCGATCGCGGCGCGCTCCCGGGTGCACCAGCGGCACGTGCAGTCGGACGCGTTACTCGCCGCTACCTGCCTCTCGGTCCTGCTGGTGGACCCGTGGGCCATTCTGGATCTGGGCGGCTGGCTCTCGGCAGCGGCGCTCTGGGGTGCGTCGCGGTTCACCCGTTGGACCGACCGCGCGATCGGCACCGGTGCGCTCTGGCGCACGCTGGGGTCCTCGGTCGGCGCCACGCTCGCCACCGCCCCGATCACCGCGGGGGCGCTCGGCACCGTGGCGCTGGCAGGTATCGCGCTCAACTTCGTGGCGATTCCACTGGCGGCCATCGCCGTGCCGGGTGTGCTGGCGAGCCTGCTGCTCTACCCGCTCGCTCCGGCCCTGGCCCGGCCGTTTGCCGCCGGCGCGGGGCTCGGGCTCCATCTGCTGGAGCTCGCCGCGTCCGCCGGTGCGGCCATTCCCGGCGGGCACATGCTGGTGCAGCCGGGAGACCCGCGTGTGGTGCTCGTCTGGGTGGCGGTCCTGGGGGTGGCCCTCTGGGTGATGGGAACCCGAAACACCCTGGCGGAAGCCGGGCGCCGGACGGGCTGGTGCGCGGCGGCGGTGCTGTGGCTCAGTCTGGCCCGCACCGCGGTCCCCGGATCGGCTGACAGTGATCGGGACCTGACGTTACATTTTCTCGACGTCGGACAGGGCGATGCCGCGGTGCTGCGGACTCCCCGGGGACATTGGATCGTGGTCGATGCCGGACCGGCCGACGAGCGCGCGGACGCCGGCCGTCGGGTGGTGGTCCCGTTTCTGGAGCGGCACGGGGTCCGAAGCCTCACCCTGGTCGTCGTCTCCCATGCCCATGCGGACCACGAAGGTGGGGTGCCCAGCGTGCTCCGGCGGCTGCCGGCAGCGTTGGTGCTCGAGCCGGGAGCACCGGTGCCCGATCCGCGATATCTCCGATTCCTCGACGGCTTGCGCGTGGGGCGGGTGCCCTGGCACCCTGGCCGGACCGGCGAGCACTTCAGCGTGGATGGCGTGAGCTTCACGGTGTTGCACCCCAGCCCGGGGTGGTCCGGCTGGGGAGAGGACGTGAACGAGGATTCGCTGGTCCTCCTGGTGGAGTTCGGGGCGTTTCAGGCCGTCTTTGCGGGCGACGCCGGACTGCCGGCCGAAGCGGACATGCGGAGCCGGCTGCGCCGCGTGGACCTCCTCAAGGTGGGGCACCATGGCAGCCGCGGAGCCACCGGTGACGAGTGGTTGGACAGCCTGCACCCGACCGCCGCGGTGATCTCAGTGGGCAGGAACGACTATGGACACCCCGCGCCCGCCACGCTCGAGCGGCTGGCGGCCCACGGTGTGGACATGCATCGGACCGACCGCGAGGGCACCGTCAGCGTGGTCACCGACGGGGTGCGGATGACCATCGAATCGAAGCGCGCGCGGGTGAGCTATGATGTGCGGTGAGCCGGAAGCCGTAAACCGATCTGCTTGAGGTTCGTTGCCTATCCTTCCATCCTCGGGGGCCTGTGCAGACATCCGTCACCACCATCGAGCGCTTCATCCTGGATCAGGAGGTCCGCTTCCCCGAGGCCACCGGGGAGCTCTCCAATCTGCTCTACGATATCGCGCTGGCTGCCAAGCTGATCGCGGCCGCCATCCGCCGGGCGGGCCTGGTCGATGTCCTGGGTGCCGCCGGCGGAGAGAACGTGCAGGGCGAGCGCCAGCAGAAGCTCGACGTGCTGGCCAACGAGACCATCAAGAACTGTCTCAAGCACACGGGCCGGGTGTGCGCCATGGGATCGGAGGAAGATGCTGAGATCATCCCGGTGCCGCCGGAATATCCCGCGGGCAAGTACGCCGTGCTGTTCGATCCACTCGACGGCTCCTCCAACATCGATGTGAACTCCGCGGTCGGGACCATCTTCAGCATCTATCGGCGGGTCAGTCTGGAGGGGCGGGGGACCTCCGCCGACGTGCTCCAGCCCGGATGCCGCCAAGTGGCGGCGGGGTACGTGATGTATGGCTCCAGCACCATGCTGGTCTACACCACGGGCCAGGGAGTCCACGGGTTCACCCTCGACCCCACGATTGGCGAGTTCCTCCTCTCGCATCCCAAGATCATCACGCCCAGAGTCGGCACCTACTACAGCGTCAACGAGAGCAACTTCGGCCGCTGGGACAAGGCGGTGCAGACGGCGGTGCGGGGCCTCAAAGGGGACATACCCGACGGGCTCAAGCCCAAGAACAGCCGGTATATCGGCTCACTGGTCGCGGATTTTCACCGCAACCTGATCAGCGGGGGCGTGTTCCTCTATCCAGCCGATACCCGGAACCCGAATGGCAAGCTCCGGTTGCTCTACGAGGCGAGTCCGATGGCCTTTCTCGCCGAGCAGGCCGAGGGGAGCGCCACCGACGGAGTGGCCCGAATCCTCGACATCGTGCCCGCCAGCCTGCACCAGCGTACGCCTCTGGTGATCGGCTCACGGGAAGACGTCGGGTTCGTGGCGGACACCATCCGGCGGGTGTTCAGCTCCTCCCGGGTCAGCGGCTCGTACTACCAGCCGGCCTTGTGACGAAGGTGTACGGCCCCGGCGACTGGGCCGGAGATCCGGCGCGAGATCTCGGCCGCCCCGGGGAGTTCCCCTTCACCCGCGGGATCTATCCCGACATGTACGCCGGCCGGCTCTGGACCATGCGCCAGTATGCCGGGTTCGGTACCGCCGAGGATACCAACCGTCGGTTCCGCCAGCTCCTCGCGGCTGGCCAGATGGGCCTCTCGACCGCGTTCGACCTCCCGACCCAGATGGGCTACGACTCGGATCACCCGATGTCCCTGGGCGAGGTGGGGCGGGTCGGGGTGGCGATCGACACGGTAGACGATCTCGCCGAGCTCTTCCGCGAGATTCCGCTCGACCGGGTGTCGACTTCGATGACCATCAACGCCACCGCGGCTATCCTGCTCGCCATGTACGTGGTGGTGGGAGAGGAGCAGGGCATCCCGCGCGCCCGGCTCACCGGGACGGTGCAGAACGACGTCCTGAAGGAGTACATCGCCCGGGGGACGTACATCTATCCCGCGGCGCCGTCGCTCCGCCTGGTGGCCGACATCTTCCGCTTCGTGACCGAGGAGGGGATGAGCTTCAACCCCATCTCGATCAGCGGCTACCACATGCGCGAGGCGGGGGCGACGGCGGTGCAGGAGGTGGGATTCACCCTGGCCAACGCCTTGGAGTACATCCGGGTGGCCACCGAAGCGGGGCTCGCCGTCGATGCCTTCGGCCCCCGGCTTTCCTTCTTCTTCGCCAGTCACAACAAGGTCCTGGAAGAGGCCGCCAAGTTCCGCGCCGCCCGGCGTCTCTGGGCCAGACTGGTGCGAGAGCGCTTCGGGGCGGGAGATGCCACCGCTCGACTGCGATTCCACACCCAGACCGGTGGGGTCACCCTGCAGGCGCAGCAGCCGCTCAACAACGTCGTGCGGGTGACCCTGCAGGCCCTGGCCGCGGTGTTGGGCGGGACGCAATCGCTGCACACCAACGGCTACGACGAAGCATTGTCGCTGCCGTCCCAGGCCTCGGCCACGCTGGCGCTGCGCACTCAGCAGGTGCTGGGCTACGAGTCTGGTGTGGCCGAGGTGGTGGATCCGCTGGGCGGCAGCTTCTACGTCGAGAGCCTGACCGACGCGATCGAGACCGGGGCGCGCGAGCTGATCGATCAGGTGGACCAGCTCGGCGGCGCCGCCCGGGCGATCGAGCTGGGGTTTTTCCAGGACGCGATCGCCCGGAGCGCGTACGAGGTGCAGAAGGCGCAGGAGGCGGGAGATCTCGTGGTGGTCGGGGTGAATCGGTTCACCGACGAATCGCCACCGCTCGCGCTCGAGGTGCCGGACTTCTCCGCGCTGGAGGAGCGCCAGCGGAACCGGGTAGGCGAAGCCCGGCGGACGCGGGACCAGGCCAAGGTCGGGGAAGCACTCGCCTCGCTGCGTGCGGCCGCGGCCGGCACCGCCCCCCTCATGCCTCCGATCCTGGCCGCCGTCCGCGCCCGGGCTACGCTGGGCGAGATCAGCGATACCATGCGCGAGGTCTGGGGCGTCTACCGCGCGCCGTGACCGGCGCTCCAGCACCTGCCCGCTTGAGGTGCCGCGGAGTCTCGGCTAACTTTATCGGCTGACTTCGTTTATCCCTGCGAGCGACCATGCCGACATACGAGTACCTGTGCCCCGACGGTCACGTCTTCGACAGGTTCCAGAAAATGACCGACAAGCCGCGGGCCAAGTGCCCGGCCTGCGGTAAGATCGCCACGCGAAAGATCTCGGGCGGCGCCGGACTGGTGTTCAAGGGGTCGGGCTTCTACATCACGGACTACGGTAAGGACGGCAAGGGTCCCCGGAAAACCGAGTCCGAGCCCACCGCGGCGGAGCCCAAGGCCCAGCCGAAGACCGAAGCGAAAACAGACGCCGTGGCCAAGCCGGAGCCTGCCTCCAGGTCTCAGCCCGCCTCGACCAAGCCCAGCTCCGGCAAGAGTCGCGCGAAGGCAAGCGACGAGTGACCGAGACCCTGCGCCTCGAGCTCGCGCGCGTGGCCTCGCGGCTCGGCGCCGACGGGATCGACTTCGTGCTGGAGCGTCCCCGCGACGCCGGGCACGGCGATCTTGCCACCAACCTGGCCCTGGTGCTGGCCAAGCGGGAGCGCGCCAATCCACGGAAAACCGCGGAGCGGGTGCTGCAGGAACTGGAGCTTTCTCCCACGGTCGTGTCCAGGACGGAGATCGCCGGGCCCGGCTTCATCAACTTCTGGCTGGCGCAAGATCAGCTCGCCGCGGCCCACCGCCAGATCCTGGAGGCCGGTCCGGCGTACGGGCGATCCACGTTTGGCGCGGGGCTCAAGGTGAACGTCGAGTTCGTCTCCGCCAATCCCACCGGGCCCCTGCACGTGGGGCACGGCCGCGGGGCTGCCCTGGGCGATGGCATCGCCTCCCTGCTCGAGTGGAGCGGCCACACCGTCGTGCGGGAGTTCTACATCAACGACGCCGGGGTCCAGATCGACAAGCTGGGCCAGAGCCTCTGGGCCCGCGTGCGGGAGGAGGCGGGTTATCCTGCCGCCATTCCGGAGGGCGGCTACCATGGCGAGTACCTGCGGGAGAACGCGCGCCAGGTGCTGCAACGGGAGGGACCCGGCTTCGCCGATCTTCCGGAGGAGGAGGGGCTTCGGCGTTGCCGCGCGCTCGGTCTCGAGCTCCAGCGCGCCGAGCAGGAGCACGATCTCGAGCTCTTCGGCGTGAAGTTCGACGTCTGGTCGTCGGAGCAGGCGATCTACCGCTCCGGCGAGGTCGAGCGCGGCCTGGCGCTGCTCGCGGAGCGCGGCCTCACCTACGACGCGGACGGCGCGCTCTGGCTGCGAACCACCCAGTTCGGCGACGACAAGGACCGGGTGCTGCGGAAGCGTGACGGCAGCTTCACCTACCTGGTGCCCGACATCGCCTATCACCTGGACAAGCGCGACCGCGGCTTCGACCGGGCCATCGACGTCTGGGGTGCCGACCACCACGGGTACATCCCCCGGATGCGCGCGGTGCTCGCCGCGCTGGGCCTCGCGCCGGAGTTCTTCGACGTCGCGTTGGTGCAGCTGGTCAAGGTGGTCCGGGGCGGCGAAGAGGTGAAGATGTCCAAGCGCTCGGGCGAATTCGTCACCCTGCGCGATCTCTTTGAGGAAGTCGGCGTCGATGCGGCGCGCTACTTCTTCCTTCGGACCAAGGGCGAAACCCCGATGGTCTTCGACGTGGAGCTCGCGCTCAAGCAGACCGACGAGAACCCGGTGTTCTACGTGCAGATGGCCCACGCCCGGCTGAGCGGCATCTTCCGCACCGCCGAGCGTGCGGCGGAATCGGTCAGCGGAGCGCTCGACCTGGGGGCGCTGCCGGCCGCGCAGGACATGGAGCTGCTCAAGAAGCTGGTCACCTTTCCGGAGGTGCTAGAGAAGACCGCGCGCGATCGCGAGCCGCACCGGGTCACCGTCTACCTCCACGAGCTCGCCACCGTGGTGCACGGCTGGTACCACCACACCCGCGCGGTCGGCGCGCCCGAGGGGCCCGCCACCGAGCATGCCCGCCTGCTGCTGGCCCGTGCCGCCCGCATCGTCCTTGCCAACGCGCTTGCCGTCCTCGGCATCAGCGCCCCCGACCGGATGTGACTGGATGAGCCTCCTCGTCGTCGGCAGCATCGCGCTCGATTCCATCTTTACGCCGTTCGGCGAGACCGCGGACGCGCTGGGCGGGTCGGCGGTCTACTTCGCCGTTGCGGGCTCGCTGCTCTGTCCGGTGCAGGTGGTGGGCGTGGTGGGCTCCGATTACCCCTTCGCGGAGCTGGAGCGGCTGTCACCTCGCGGCATCGACTGGTCGGGTGTGGAGCACGCCCAGGGCGAGAGCTTTCGCTGGAAGGGAAAGTATTCCTACGATCTCCAGAGCCGGGAGACCTTGGAGACCCGGCTCGGCGTCTTCGCCGACTTCCAGCCCAAGCTGCCGGACGCGTTCCGCTCGGCCGAGTTCCTCTTCCTGGGCAACATCGACCCGCAGCTGCAGCTCGGGGTGCTGAGCCAGGTCCAGCGGCCCAAGCTGGTGGTGTGCGACACGATGAACTACTGGATCCAGCTGAAGAAGTCGGTGCTGCTCGAGCTCTTGAGCCGGGTCGACGTGCTCCTGGTCAACGACAGCGAGGCGCGGGAGCTGAGCGGTGACTGGAACATCCATCGCGCCGGCCGCTGGATCCTCGCGAACGGCCCCACCCGGGTGGTCATCAAGCAAGGCGAGCACGGGGCCCTCCTGATCGAGCCCACCCGCACGTTCTACGTCCCCGCCTTCCCCTTGGAGAACGTCTTCGATCCGACCGGCGCGGGCGACGCATTCGCCGGCGGGTTCATGGCCTATCTGGCCCGGACGGGGACCGTCTCGGAGGACAATATCCGCCGGGCCATGGTCTACGGCGCGGCGATGGGCTCCTATGCGGTCGAGCAGTTTGGCATCCGTGGCTTCGAGAGCATCACCCGGGAACAGGTGGAGGCACGGGTCCGGGCATTCCAGGACCTCACCCACGTGAGCTTCGCCGAGGCCATGCCGTGAAGAGCACGGGTGAGATCCGGACGGAGGCCCGGGAGTACGCGGCTGCGGGGGTCGATCTCGTCGCGGCCGAGGCGGCCAAGGCGCGGATCACGGCCGCCGTGGCCGGTACCCGGACAGCGCTGTCGGTCGGCAAGGTCGGAGCCTTCGGCGGAATGGTGCGGGTGCCGGCGGGGATGCGGAGTCCGACACTGGTGCTCAGCACCGACGGGGTCGGCTCCAAGGTCCTGGTCGCGCTGGAGGCGAATCGGTTCGACAGCGTGGGCGAGGACCTGGTCAATCACAGCGTGAACGACATCCTGGTGCACGGTGCCGTGCCCATTGCGTTCATGGACTACATCGCCGGGTCTGCGCTCGGCGTGGAGCAGATCGCCGGGCTGGTCGAAGGCATTGCCCGCGGCTGCCGGGTCCACGGCATGGCGCTGGCCGGAGGCGAGACCGCGCAGATGCCGGGCTTGTACCGGAGCGGCACCTACGATCTCGCCGGCACCATCGTCGGCGTGGTGGACGAGGACGCCGCGCTGCACGGGGATGCCATCATGCCGGGCGACGTGCTGCTGGCGTACGCCTCCAGCGGCCTGCACACCAACGGCTATACCCTCGCCAGACGCATCCTCTTCGAGCGGATGCAGCTCAAGCTGGACGATCCACTTCCCGGCACCGGCCGGCGCGTGGCCGATGCGCTTCTCGCCGTGCACCGGAGCTATTTCCGCAGCGTGATGCCGGTCCTCGGCCGGATGCACGGAATGGCCCACATCACCGGCGGCGGCATTCCGGGCAACCTGGTGCGAATACTTCGTGAGGGCACCGAGGCGGTGGTCGATGCTGATTCCTGGAGCCTGCCGCCGCTCTTCGCGACACTGCAGGATGCAGGACAGATCTCCACCGACGAGATGCGGGAAGTCTTCAACCTCGGCGTCGGTTTCATCGCCGTGCTGCCGCCCGACGCCGTACCGGCCGCGCAGCAGGCCGCCGAGGCGGAGGGCGTGGCCGCCTGGCGTCTGGGCGAGATCCGGCCCGGGCGAGCCGTGGTGCGGTTCACCGGCCGCACGGGCACGTAGCGTCCGGGTGGACGAACGGGAGGCGATGACCCGAGCAATCGAGCTCGCCTGGCGGGGCTGGGGGCGGGTGCAGCCCAATCCGCTGGTCGGTGCCGTGGTGCTCGCCGGCGACCAGGTCGTGGGCGAGGGCTGGCATGCCGAGCTGGGAGGGCGCCACGCGGAAACGGTGGCGCTCGCGGCGGCGGGGGAGCAGGCGAGAGGGGCCACCGTGGTGGTCACGTTGGAGCCGTGCGCCCATCAGGGCAGGCAGCCGCCCTGCACCGAAGCGTTGATCCGCGCGGGCGTGCGCCGGGTGGTTGCCGCGCTGGCCGATCCCAATCCCGTCGCCGCGGGCGGCGCCGCGCGCCTGCGAGATGCGGGCATCGAGGTGGAGATCGGCCTGCTGGCCGACGCCGCGGCGGCTCAGAATGCCGTGTTCCTCCACCGCATCCGGGACGCCTCCCGGCCGTTCGTCGCCCTCAAGCTCGCCACCACCATGGACGCCAAGATCGCCGACGCCAACGGGAACTCCCGCTGGATCTCGGGGCCGGCAGCGCGGGACCACGTGCATTGGTTGCGCGCCGGTTTCGACGGCATCGCAGTCGGCGGGGTCACCGCCCGCACCGATGATCCGGAGCTCACCGTCCGCGGGGAACGTCGCCCCAGGGTGGCTCCGGTCCGGGTGGTCTTTGCCGCGGATGCCGATCTACCGACTTCCCTCGCCCTGGTGCGCACTGCCGGCGACCTTCCGACCCTCGCCGTCGTGTCACCGCTCGCGGCCGCTGCTCGGGTGGAGTCGCTCCAGCGGTGCGGTGTCCAGGTGGAGCGGTCCAGGGATCTGGCCGCGGCGCTGGGGGCGCTCCGCGCCCGGGGTATCAACTCGCTTCTGGTGGAAGGCGGTGGGCGTCTGGCGGGAGCCATGCTGGCGGCCGGGCTGGTGGACCGCTACTACTGGGTGCAGAGCCCGCTCTGGCTCGGCGCGGGAGGCGCGCCCGCGTTCGCCGGCCTGCCCTCGATTCCGCTGGCCGGCGCCGACCGATGGAGCGTGGTGGAGCGGCGCGCCCTGGGCGAGGACACCTTGCTGGTCCTGGATCGGGCCTGATGTTCACCGGCATCGTCACCGCGGTCGGCCGGGTAAGCGCCGCGTCGCCGACCTCGGGTGGGCTCGAGCTCACCATCGAGTGTCCCTACTCCGGACTCGAGCCGGGCGAGAGCATCGCGGTGGACGGCGCCTGCCTCACGGTGCAGCGGGTCGAGCCTGGTGGGTTCAACGCCCAGATCGTTCGCACATCGCTCGAGCGCACTCGGTTCGAGAGCTACGCGCCGGGGCAGCGGGTGAACCTGGAGCGTGCGCTTCAGGTGGGAGACCGGCTCGGCGGGCACCTGGTGCAGGGGCACGTCGACGGGGTCGGAACGGTGGAGCGCGTGGTGGAGCGCGAGGACGCGCGGCTGCTCGACCTCCGGGTGCCGCCGGACGTGGCCCGGGTCTCGGTGCCGCTGGGCTCCATCACTGTGGACGGTGTGAGCCTCACGGTGAACGCCATTCCCGCGCCCGGGCTGATTCAGATCTCGCTGATCCCGTTTACTTTACAGCACACCACGCTGGGGGACCGCCGCCCGGGAGACCGGGTCCATCTCGAGGCGGATACGATCGGCAAGTACGTGGCCGAGCTGCTGCGGCCCCGCGGGGAACCGGGAGCGACATGAGCACCTTCGGCACTATCGAGCAGGCCGTCGAGGACCTGCGCAACGGGAAGATCATCATCGTCGCGGACGACGAGGACCGCGAGAACGAGGGTGACTTCGTCTGCGCGGCCGAGCTGGCCACCCCGGAGATGATCAACTTCATGACGCTCCACGGGCGCGGGCTGATCTGCCTGGCGCTCACCGGCGACCGCTGCGACCAGCTCGGGCTCCCCCAGATGACCGAGCGCAACACCGAAGAGCTCTCGACCGCGTTCACCGTGAGCATCGACGCCGAGCGGCGCTTCGGGGTCACCACCGGGATCTCGGCCAGCGACCGCTCTACCACCATTCACGTCGCCATGAATCCGGCCACGCTCCCCTCCGACCTCCGGCGGCCGGGCCACATCTTTCCGCTTCGGGCCCGGCCCGGCGGCGTGCTGCAGCGGGTAGGACAGACCGAGGCGAGCGTGGACTTGGCCCGCATGGCGGGGCTCATGCCCGGCGGCGTGATCTGCGAGATCCTCAATGCCGATGGGTCGATGGCGCGGCGGCCGGAGCTGCAGGAGATCGCCCAGCAGCACAAGCTCACGTTCGTCACCGTGGCCCAGCTGGTGGCGCACCGGCTGCAGACCGAGCAGCTGGTGCACCGGGTGGCGGAGTCGCGCATTCCAACCGACTTCGGCGAGTTCACCATCATCGGCTACCGCAACGACGTGGACCGCGCGGAGCACGTCGCGCTGGTCTACGGCGAGGTAGCCGGGCAGAGCAACGTGCTGGTGCGCATGCACTCGAAATGCCTCACCGGTGACGTGTTCGGGTCCCAGCGGTGCGACTGCGGGTTCCAGCTCCACCGGGCCATGCAGATGATCGCGCAGGAGGGAAAGGGCGTGATCGTCTACCTGGACCAGGAGGGCAGGGGGATCGGCCTGCTCAATAAGCTGCGGGCCTACGCCCTGCAGGATGCCGGTGCCGATACCGTGCAGGCCAACGAGCGGCTCGGCTTCGCGCCCGACCTCCGGAACTACGGCATCGGCGCCCAGATCCTGCGGGATCTCGGGCTCTCCTCGATCCGCATCATGACCAACAACCCGCGCAAGCTGGTCGGCCTCGACGGCTACGGCCTGCAGATCGTCGAGCGGGTGCCGCTGGTGACCGATCCCAACCAGGAGAATCGCGGGTATCTCCAGGTCAAGCGCGACAAGCTCGGCCACCTTCTCGCCCACTGACCCGTGGCTGATCTCACCTCCCGCCTCCGCCCGACCGGGCGCGTGGCGATCCTCGTGAGCCGGTACAACGAGGTGATCACCGCCAAGCTCCTCGATGGCGCGCTCGCCTGCTGCCGCGAGGCGGGCGTTCCGCGCGAGCAGGTGGACGTGGTGTGGGTGCCGGGCGCGTTCGAGCTGCCGGTGGTGGCGGAGGGAGCGGCCGCCACCGGGAAGTACGCCTGTCTGGTGGCCCTGGGCGCCGTCATCCGGGGCCATACGCGGCACTTCGACTATGTGGCCGGCGAGGCGAGCCGTGGGCTCGGCGCGGTGGCGCTGCGCCACTCGCTGCCGGTCGGCTTCGGCGTGCTCACGGTCGATACCATGCAGCAGGCGGTCGACCGTGCCGGTGGCAGCGCGGGCAACAAAGGGCACGAGGCGGCCGCCGCGGCCCTTGAGGCCGCCGACGTGCTGGCCCAGCTCCGGGGCGCCGATGCTTCGCCCTGAGACCAAGAGCCGTGCCCGCGCGGTCCAGCTGCTGTACGCCTGGGAGCTGCAGGGCGGGCCACCGATACCCTCGGTCGCCAGCGGGCTGTCCCGCCTCACTGGACCGGAGCCACGCATCCTTGACCGGGCGGAGGAGCTGGCGCGGGGAGTGGTGGCGGAGGTCGGCGCGCTCGACGAGCAGGCGGCGCGCGCCAGCGAGAACTGGCGGATGAGCCGGATCGCGGTGGTGGAGCGCAACATCCTGCGGCTGGGCATTCACGAGCTCCAGCGGGGAGAGGTGCCGCCCAAGGTGATCATCGACGAGGCGGTCCACCTGGCCCACTGGTTCGGCGGCGTTCGGGCGCCCGGGTTCGTGAACGGCGTGCTCGATGGCATCGCCCGCACGCTCGGCCGCCTGTGACCGGAACCCGGCGCGCCGACCGCCGATGAACGTTCTGGTCGTCAACTGGCAGGACCGCCTGAATCCGCAAGCGGGCGGCGCGGAGATCCATCTCTTCGAGATCTTCTCCCGGCTGGCGGCGCGGGGGCACCAGGTGCGCCTGGTCTGTTCCGGTTGGGGCCTGGCCCCGGCCCGAGCGTGGGTCGATGGTGTGGATGTGCTTCGGGTGGGCGGACGCAACAGCTTCGCGCTCCGCGGGCGAGGCGCTGTCCGGGCCGCGCTGCGCGAGCGACGCCCCGATATCCTGGTGGAGGACATCAACAAGCTCCCGCTCTTCCTGGCCGGTGTCACCAACTTGCCCTTCTGTGCGATCGTTCCCCACCTGTTCGGCGAGACCGCGTTCCAGGAGGCGTCCTGGCCGATCGCGGCGACGGTGTGGGCGGCGGAACGGCCGCTGGCGCGGGCCTATCGTCACGCGGCGTTCCACGCGATCAGTGAGAGCACCCGTGACGATCTGGTAAGACGCGGGGTGCCGCCCGGCCGAGTGCGAGTGATCCATCCCGGGGTGGACGCTGTCCACTACGCGCCCGATCCGGCGGTCCCCCGGACGGCGGCGCCCAGCTTCTTGTACGTGGGACGGCTGAAGCGTTATAAAGGAATAGGGCTCGCCATCCAAGCGCTGGCCGTGAGCCGCCGGCTGCGCCCCGACCTCCGGCTCGACATCGCTGGCGCCGGCAACCATGGTCCGGAGCTCAAGCGCCTGGCCGCCAGCCTGGGAGTGGCCGACGCGGTAACCTTCCATGGGTTCGTCAGCGACGCCGAAAAGCTGGCGCTGCTCAGAAGCTGCTGGGCCAACGTCTTTCCGTCGCCCAAGGAGGGCTGGGGCATCACGGTCGTGGAGGCGGCCGCGTGCGGCACTCTCTCGCTGGCCTCCGACAGCCCCGGGCTGCGCGACTCGGTGCGGCATGGAGAGACCGGGTTCCTGGTGCCGCACGGCGACGTGGCGGCGCTGAGCGCCCGAATGCTGGAGCTGGCGAGCGCGCCCGCGCTGGTCGAGCGGCTGGGCCGAGCCGCCCGGACGTTCGCAAAAGGGCTGACCTGGGATCGCACCGCGGACATGACTGAGCGTCATCTCGAAGACATCATCGCCGGCTCGGCGCTGGGCTGAGTCAGGAGGAGGCACTATGCAGACCACGATCACCGCCCGCCACTGCGAAATCTCCGACGGACTGCGGGAGCGCACCCAGACGATCGTGGATCGGCTGGGGAGCATGGCCCCCCGGGCGATGGAGTCGACCGTCGTGTTCGACGCGGAGGGAACCCAGCAGACGGTGGAGGTGCGGCTGCACGTGGCCGGTGGCGAGACCCTGGTGGCCCGGGGCGAGGGAGCCGATCATCGTAGCGCGCTGGACCGCGCGGAAGAGCGGCTCCGCCGCCAGCTGGAGCGCGCGTCCACCCGCCCCCGGCGCTCCCGCCCCTCCGAGCCCAAGCCCTCCTGATGCTCCGACTCCGCGATTTCGTCTCCCGGCGGGGTGACCCGCTCCAGCTCGAGGCCCTGACCGGGGACCTCGGGCTGGACCGCCAGTTGCCGGAAGCCGAAGTCGCGAGCCCGGGCCTGGCGCTGGCCGGCTACACCGGCCGGTTCGCCCCCAACCGTATCCATGTCTTCGGCGAGACCGAGATCACCTATCTCAACTCCCTGGCCGCGGAGGAGCGGCAGTCGACCCTCACCAAGTTCTTCGGGTTCGACCTTCCCTGCATCTTCGTCACCAAGGGGCTGGAGGTGCCGGCCGAGCTGCTCGAGCTGGCCCGGGGGCGCGGCGTGCCGGTGCTCCGGACCAAGCTCAAGACCGCGGAGTTCTACCGCCGGGTGAAGCCGATTGTGGAAGAAGCCTTCGCCCCGCGCACCACGCTGCACGGGTCGCTGGCGGATGTGTACGGCGTCGGGCTCCTCTTCATCGGCCGCTCCGGGATCGGCAAGAGCGAGTGCGTGCTCGATCTGGTCGAGCGTGGGCACCGGCTCGTTGCCGACGACGTGGTGCAGGTGACCCGCCGGGGCAACGACGTGCTGATCGGCCGAGGACACGAGCTCGCGGCACACCACATGGAGATCCGGGGCATCGGGCTGATCGACATCCCGGCGCTGTTCGGCGTCCGCTCGGTGCGGCAGCAGAAGCGGATCGAGGTGGTGGTCCAGTTGGACGACTGGGAGACCGCCCGTGACACCGACCGGACCGGCCTCGCCCGGGAGGAGACCATGATTCTGGACGTCGCGGTGCCGCGAGTCGTGGTGCCGCTCAATCCGGGAAAGAACATCACGGTGATCTCGGAGGTGGTCGCGATGATGCACCTCCTGCGCTACTCCGGGGTGGACGTGGCCGCGGCGTTCAACCAGCGGCTGATCAAGCGGATGAAGGAGCAACGCGGGGTGCGTGAGTATCTCCAGGAAGACTATGAGTGAGTCGCTCCGCGGCGTGGTGGTCTGCCATGGGGCGCTGGCCAAGGCGCTGGTCGATGCGGCGGTGCAGATCAGCGGCGTCGCCGACGCGCTCACCCCGGTGTCCAACACCGGCTGTGACCGTGGCACCCTGGAGGACCGGGTCGCCGGGGCGGTGGACCATGGCCCGGCCATCGTCTTCGTCGACCTGGCCAGTGGCTCCTGCCTGTTCGCGGTGCTGAACCGGCTCCGCGCAATGGACGGCGTCAAGGTCGTGACCGGCGTGAACCTCGCCATGCTGGTCGATTTCGTCTTCCACCGCGCGCTCCCGCCCGATGAGGCCGCGAGCCGGGCGGCCGCCGCCGGCGCCAAGGGTATCCGGATCCCCTGATGGCGATCGTGCTGTGCCGGGTGGACGACCGGCTGGTGCATGGCCAGGTGGTCATCGGCTGGGGTCGGCCGCTGGGCATCGACCTCATCGTGCTGGTCGACGACACCGTGGCCGCGAGCCCCTGGGAGCAGGAGCTCTACCGGATGGCGCTCTCCCCGGAGATCGAGATCCGGTTCGTCACGCTGGCCGACGCGTCGGCCCTGCTGCCCGAGCTCAGCTCCAACGGACGGCGGGGACTGATCCTGACCGGCGACGTCGAGACCATGGGCGCGCTCCACACCGCCAACCCGGTGGCGGTTCACCGGATCAACCTTGGCGGCATCCACCACCGGCCGGGCCGGCGGGAGCGGCTCCCCTATCTGTATCTGACCGACGACGAGCTGCGCCGCCTGTTCGCCATCGAGGCGGCCGGTGCCGACGTCTCCGCCCAGGACCTGCCGACCACGGCGGCGGTGGCGCTCAGGTCGCTGCCATGAGCGAGCTGCCACTGCACGCGGCCGGCCTCCTGGTGCTCTGGGGCGCTCTGGTCGCGCTCGACCTGGTGAGCGTTCCCCAGGCGATGCTCTCCCGGCCGCTGGTCGCGGGAACCGTGGCGGGTTGGCTGGTGGGCGACCTCGAAGCCGGCCTCAGGGTCGGAGTGCTGCTGGAGCTCTTCGCGCTCGACGTGCTCCCAATTGGGGCGGTGCGCTACCCTGACTACGGACCGGCCACGGTGGCCGCCGCGACCCTCGCCGCCGGCGCTCCCTGGGAGCTGGGCCTGGGGCTGAGCGTCACCCTCGGCCTGCTGCTGGCCGTGCTCGGCGGGTGGACGTTGCAGCTCGTGCGGCGGTCGAATGCGCGGGCGATTCAACAGCACGCCGCCGCGCTGGCCGCCGGGGAGAGCCGGGCGATCCGCCGGCTGCAGTACGGGGCGCTGCTGCGCGACGCCGCGCGCGGAGCGGGCCTCACGCTCCTGGGACTCGCCCTCGCATCGGGCATGACCCGTTACGTGCACCTGGACCGGCGCACCGCGGTGGGCCTCACCCTCGTCGTGATCGGCGCGGGCATCTCCGCCGCCGCCGGCGGCGCGGTCCGGAGCGCGGGCCGGGGCGCTCGACTCAAATGGCTGCTGGCGGGCGTCGCCGCCGGCATCCTGCTGGCGGTGCTGCGGTGACCGGCGGCTGGCGGGCGCTGCTCCGGCTCTTCGCCGTGCAGGGGACCTGGAACTACGAGCGCATGCTCGGCGTCGGCATAGGCTACGCGGCGGAGCCGCTGCTGGAGGACCTCAAGACCGTGGATCCGGTGCGGCACAGCGAGGCCGTGGTCCGGTCGACCGAGTTCTTCAACTGCAACCCCAACCTCGCCGGACTCGCGCTCGGCGCCACCGTCCGGGCGGAGTACGAGGCGGTCCCCGGCGACCAGATCGACCGGCTGCGCCGGGCGCTCTGCAGCCCGCTCGGCGCCATGGGGGATGAGCTGTTCTGGGCCGGGCTGGTACCGGCACTGGTCGGTGCTGCCCTGGTGGCGGCCGTCCTGGGCGCCGGCTGGTGGGCCATCGCCGGTCTCCTGCTCGGCTACAACCTGCTCCGGCTCGGCACCGCGGTCTGGGCGCTTCGCACCGGGTTCGACTCGGGCATGCGGGTGGGCGCGGCCATCGGTGGCTCCTGGGTTCCGCGCGCCATCGAGCGGATCGGCCCGGTAGCGGGATTCACCATCGGGGCGGCGGTACCGGTGGTGGCGGGCTGGTATCTCACCGGTTTCGGCTGGGCGGGCGGGGTCGGCGCGCTGGCCGTGGCTGTGGTGGGCGCGGCCGTGACCCGCTGGTACGGCACTGCGCTCACCACGGTGCGGTTCGCTTTGCTCGCCGTGGCGCTGCTGCTGTTCTTCCGGTGGGTCGGACTGTGATCGAGCGAGAAGCCACCATCGTGAACCGCGACGGGTTGCACGCCCGCCCGGCCGCGAGAATCGTGCGCCTGGCCAGCAGCTTCAACTCCGAGGTGGAGCTCGCCAAGGATGGAGTGGGGGTCAACGGGAAGAGCATTATGGGCGTGATGATGCTCGCGGCGGAATGCGGCAGCTCGATCATCATCCGGGCCGATGGCCCGGATGCCGCGCAGGCCGTGGAGGCACTCGCGAAGCTGGTGGCCAGCGGATTCGGAGAGGAGTGACCATGACTCGCGCACTTCGAGGAATCGGCGTCTCGCCAGGGGTGGTCTGCGCCCCGGCTTTCGTCGTGCGCTGGGAATTTCCCGACGTTCCCGACCGGGCCGTCCGCCCCGACCAGGTCGACGCCGAGGTGCGCCGCCTGCACGAGGCAGTGGAGTACGTCGTTTCCCACCTCACCGAGCTGGGCGAACGGGTGCTCCAGCGCGCCGGCCCCGAGGAGTCCCGCATCTTCGACGCCCAGATCCTCATGGCGCAGGATCGGGATTTCCTCGCCTCCGTCGAGACCCTGATCCGGAACAACCAGCTCAGCGCCGAGACCGCCTACGAATTCAAGGCACTGGAATTCCGGAACCACTGGGCCGGGGCCGCCCGCTTGAGGGAGCGGCTGGCCGACCTCAACGCCATTCAGCTCCGGATGCTCTCGCACCTGATGGGACGCTCGGCGCACGAGCTGTGGTCCATCCCCGCGGACGAGCAGGTGATCGTGGTGGCCCAGGAGATCTCCCCCGGACTCACCGTGCAGCTCGACCGCGAGCACGTGGTCGGGCTGGTGAGCGAGGAGGGCACCCGCACCGCCCACGCCGCCATCCTGGCGCACTCCCTCGGCATCCCGGCGGTCATGGGCGCGGTCGGCGCACTCGCCCAGATCCCCGGCGGCACGATGCTGCTGCTCGATGGGCAGAGCGGCACGATCATCCTCGACCCCACCCGCGACGAGCTGGACGATGCCAAGACACAGGTGAGCCGCCGGAGCCGCCTGGAGCTGCAGCTCGAGGCGGTGGTCGAAGCACCTGCGGTGACGCCCGATGGGCGCGAGATCCAGCTCATGGGCAACGTCGACCTGCCGGAGGAGATCGAGCAGGCCGTCCGCTTCGGCGCCCAGGGGGTTGGCCTGCTGCGGACCGAGTTCCTCCTCACCGGCCGCGCCACGCTGCCGACCGAGGACGAGCAGACCGACTACTTCCGCCGGGTCGCATCCGCTTTTCGCGACCATCCGATCGTGATCCGCAGCTACGATCTCGGCGGCGACAAGTTCCCAGTGGCGTTCAAAACCTCGGCGGAGGCCAACCCGTTCCTGGGCTGGCGCTCGATCCGGGTCTGCCTGGATGAGCCCGAGGTATTCCGGCCCCAGCTGCGCGCGGTGCTGCGCGCGGCCGCCGGCCGCGATATCCGCCTCATGCTGCCGCTGGTCACTTTGGTGGAGGAGGTGGAGGAGGCCAGGGCGATGATGGAGGAGGAGGCGGCCGCCCTCAAGGCGGCTGGGATCCGGGCGGCGGAGTCCGTGCCGGTAGGCGTCATGATCGAGACCCCGGCGGCCGTGCTGATCGCCGACCGGCTGGCCGAGGTGAGCGCCTTCTTCAGCGTGGGGACCAACGATCTCACCCAGTACACCATGGCGGTGGATCGTGGGAACGCGCGACTGGCCGACCGGTTCACCCCTCACCACCCCTCGATCGTGCGCCAGCTCCAGCAGGTGCTCGCCGTGGGCCGTGCAGCGGGTGTGCCGGTGAGCGTCTGCGGCGAGATGGCGTCGGAGGCGTTGAGCGCCGTGCTGCTGATCGGTCTGGGATACGACCAGTTGAGCGTCTCGCCGCCCGCGCTGCCCTTGGTCAAATGGGTGGTGCGAACCGTGCCCGAGCCGGCCGCGCGGCAGGCGGCCGAGTCCGCCCTCTCGGCCGCGAGCTCGAGCGACGTTTCCGAAGCGCTCCGCAGCGTGGTCGGGGAATACATCGACGTCCGCCTGCTCGATCCCAATTCGGCGTTGCCCGGGCGGGGACGGGTGGCTACCTTGCCAGCCGGCAAGCCGGCGTCCTGACGGGCGCTCTGCCTCTCTCTCACCCACGGAACCCGCTAGCCATGGCCGCTTCCAAGCGTCACGTCTTCACGTCCGAATCCGTCACCGAAGGCCACCCCGACAAGGTCGCCGATCAGATCTCCGATGCGGTCCTGGACGCCATCCTCTCGCGGGACCCGGCCGGGCGGGTGGCCTGTGAGACCCTGGTGACGACGGGTATGGCCGTGGTGGCAGGCGAGATCACTACCAAGACCTACGTCCACATTCCCGACCTGGTCCGCCGGACGGTGGAAGCGATCGGCTACACCGACGCCACTTACGGGATGGATGGCCGCACCTGCGCGGTGCTGACGTCGATCGACCGCCAGTCGGCCGATATCGCCATGGGGGTGGACTCGGACGAGAGCAAGCTGCAGGGCGCCGGCGACCAGGGGATGATGTTCGGCTACGCCACCAGCGAGACCCGGGAGCGCATGCCACTCCCGATCATGCTGGCGCACCGGATCGTGGAGCGGCTCGCGGCCGTGCGGAAGGGACTCAACGGCCACCGGCCGATCGAATGGCTCCGCCCCGACGGGAAGTCGCAGGTCAGCGTGGAATACGAGAACGATCGCCCGGTGGCGGTGCGCACTGTCGTAGTCAGCACCCAGCACGCCGAGCGCAACGGCTCCCGCCAGTTGGCCCAGAGCACCATCCGCGAGGGAGTGGTGGAGGAGGTCATCAAGCCGGTGCTGGAGGCGGCACGGATCGACTACCGGCGCACCAAATTCCTGATCAATCCGACCGGTCGGTTCGTCATCGGCGGTCCTCACGGCGACGCGGGGCTCACCGGGCGCAAGATCATCGTGGACACCTACGGCGGCATGGCACGCCACGGTGGTGGCGCATTCAGCGGGAAAGACCCCTCCAAGGTCGATCGCTCGGCGGCCTACGCCGCGCGCTGGGTGGCCAAGAACATCGTCGAGGCCAAGCTGGCCCGCCGATGCGAGGTGCAGATCGCCTACGCCATCGGCGTGGCCCAGCCGGTCTCGATCATGGTCCAGACTTTCGGCACCGGAGTGATGCCCGACGCCCGGCTGGAGAAGATCGTGGATCAGGTATTCGACCTGACGCCGAAAGGGATCATTGACGTGCTCAAGCTCAAACGGCCAATTTACAGGCAGACGGCGAGCTACGGACACTTCGGCCGCAAGCCCTTCACCGGCCTGTACAAGGGTGATGGGAAAGAGATGAAGGTCGACTATTTCACCTGGGAGCGTACCGACCGCGTGAGGGATCTGCTGTCGGCCGCCCGTTGAGGAGCGCATGAGCGTCCACACCGACACCGTATCGCACGACATCAAGTCCATCGCGCTGGCCGACGAGGGGAAGCGCCGGACGGAATGGTCCGAGCGCTCCATGCCGGTGCTCCGGCAGATCCGCGCCCGCTTCGGTAAGGAGCAGCCGCTCAAGGGGCTCAAGCTCTCGGCCTGTCTCCACGTCACCACCGAAACGGCCAATCTGATGGCCACGCTGCGGGCGGCCGGTGCCGAGATCGCGCTCTGCGCCTCCAATCCGCTCTCCACCCAGGACGACGTGGCGGCGCACCTGGTGCGGGACCATGGGGTCCACGTGTACGCCATCAAGGGCGAAGGGCACGAGACCTACTACACCCACATCGCGCAGGCGCTCGCGTTCGGGCCCGACATGACCCAGGACGACGGTGCCGACCTGGTGGGCTCGCTCCACATGATCGCGCTCAACCGGCTGGATGACCTGGCCCCGCCGATCCGGAAGTGGGTGGAAGGCCTGTCGGCGGCCGAGCGCCAGGCGCTGGTCGGCGCGGTGCGGGGATCGACCGAGGAGACCACGACCGGCGTCATCCGTCTCAAAGCGATGGCCAAGGAGGGCATCCTCCAGTTCCCCATCGTCGCGGTGAACGACTCCAACACCAAGCACATGTTCGACAACCGCTACGGCACCGGCCAGTCGACGCTGGACGGCATCGTCCGCGCCACCAACCTGCTGCTCGCGGGGAGCACCGTGGTGGTGGCCGGCTACGGGTGGTGCGGCCGAGGTGTGGCCAGCCGTGCACGAGGAGCGGGGGCCCACGTCATCGTGACGGAAGTCGATCCTCTGCCGGCGCTGGAGGCGCGGATGGATGGCTTCCAGGTCATGCCGATGGCCGACGCGGCGCCGCTGGGCGATCTCTTCGTCACCCTCACCGGCAATCTTCACGTGGTCCGGCCGGAGCACTTTGCCCGCATGAAGGACGGCGCCATCGTGGCCAACTCCGGGCACTTCAACGTCGAGTTGGACCTCGAAGGGCTCGGCCGGATCGCCAGCGAGCGGCGGGAAGTGCGCAACATGGTCGAGGAGTTCGTGGTGAAGGGCAAGCGGATCATGGTGCTGGGCGAGGGGCGGCTGATCAATCTTGCCGCTGCCGAAGGGCACCCGGCCAGCGTCATGGACATGTCCTTCGCCAACCAGGCGCTGGCCGCGGAGCTGCTGGCCAAGGAATGGAAGAGCTTGAGCAAGGCGGTCCACCGGCTGCCGGTCTCGGTGGATCAGGAGATCGCGCGACTCAAGCTTCAGAGCATGGGGATCGCCATCGACACCCTCACGCCCGAGCAGGCAGAATACCTGGCGAGCTGGGACGCCGGCACGTAACGGTATGATCGAAGTGACGGTGGCGCACCTGGGCCTGGACCGCACGACCAACACACCGGTCGTGATCCTCCGGGAGAAAGACGGCACCCGGGTGCTCCCCATCTGGATCGGCCCCGCGGAGGCCAGCGCCATCGCGATGGAGCTCCAGGGCATGAAGGCGCAGCGCCCGCTGACCCACGATCTACTCAAGCAGATCCTGGTCGGCCTCGGCGGCGACCTCCGCCGCGTGGTCATCAGCGCGGTCAAGGAGAACACCTACTTCGCCGAGCTCCTCATCCGGCGCGAAGACCATGTCTTCCAGGTGGATGCGCGGCCCTCGGACAGTATCGCGCTCGCGCTTCGGATGCGGGCGCCGATCTTCACCAGCGACCAGCTGCTGGACCAGAGCGGAGTCGAGACCGACGAGCCCTCTCCCGATCCCTCGCTCGAGGCCGACAAGCTCAAAGACTACCTCGAGAAGATGGACCCGCAGGATTTCGGCAAGTTCAATCCGTAGGCTCTTCGTCACACTGCTGCTCGGACTGGGCGGGGCACGGCCGGCAGCGGCGCAGACCCCGGCCCCCTCGACCCTGGTGGCGGGATCGGTCGTGGTCCCCCACGAACGGGACACCACCCGGCTCGCCGGCGCGCGCGTGCTGCTCCACCGGGTCGGCCGGCAGCTCCAGGGAGCCGTCGATTCCACCCGCGCCGATGCGCGGGGCCGCTTCCGCTTCCGCTTCCGCGCCGACACCACCGCCATCTACCTGCTGAGCGCGCGGTATGGCGGAATCGAATACTTCTCCACCCCCGTCCATACCAACCCCGCCCGTCCCGACACCGCCATCGCCCTGGCGGTGTACGACACCTCCAGCTCGGCGCCGGTCACCCTGGAAGCCCGGCACATCGTGGTGCCGCGGCCCAGCGAAAATGGGTCGCGCGCGGTGCTGGATCTGGTCGTGCTGCTCAACTCGGGCCTCCGGGCCCGGGTGGCGCCGGATAGCCTGCGGGCCTCCTGGAGCCTGCCGCTGCCGGCCGCCAGCACCGGTCTCGAGCTGGGCGAGAGCGATGTCTCTCCCGAGGCCGTCCGCCGCCAGCACGACTCCGCGCTAGTCTCCGCGCCGATTGCGCCGGGACAGAAACAGCTCTCCCTTGAGTATCTGATCCCACCGGGTCGCCCGGTGGTCGACTTCCCCATCGGGCGCACCGGCGGGCGAGTCAACCTGCTGGTGGAAGAGCGCGGCGCTACGGTGTCCGGCGGCACGCTGGCATTGGCCGACAGCCAGGTCATCGAAGGCCGATCGTTCCTCCGCTGGACCGGCGTGGTGCCGCCAGGCGGCTCCGTACGCCTTCACCTGCCCCTGCTGCCCCGTACCCCGGTCACCCTGCTGGCCGGCCTGGTGGCCGCGGTCGGGCTAACGCTCGTGCTGGCGGCCTGGCGGATTCTCCGTCAGCCCGCCCCGGCGCCAGCGCTGGAGCCGGCACTCGACGCCATCGCCATGCTGGACGCGCGCTACGCCGGCAAGGAGCAGGAGACCCCCACCGAGGAGTGGCAGCGGTATCAGTCCGAGCGGGCCCGGCTCAAGGACGAGCTGGCATCGTCCCTGGCGAACCGGAGCGGGGCACGGTGAGCAGGTCTCTCGCGCTTCGCGTTCTCGGGCTCGGCGCGGTGGCCGCGGGGCTGGTCCTGGGTCTCGCCTCCGGCGGGTGCCGCGCCGCCTCGCGGCCCACGGGCTCGCTTCGGCTGGTGGACGACGCAGGCGACACTGTGACGGTGCCCGCGCCGGCCCACCGAATCGCCTCGCTGATCCCGGCCACCACCGAGCTCCTCTTCGCCATCGGGGCAGGGGAGGCGCTAGTCGGGCGTACCACCTGGTGTGACTATCCGCCGGCGGCCGCCGCAGTCACCAATCTCGGGGATGGGATCAATCCCAATCTCGAGGCCATCCTCGCGGTCCATCCCGATCTGGTCATCCTCTACAACTCCGCCCAGAACGCGCCGGCCGCGACGCGGCTCCGGCGGCTCGGCGTCGCGGCACTCCGGCTCAACACCGACGCCTTGAGTGATGTGGGGCGCGTCGGCCGACTGCTGGGACGCTTCACCGGCCACATGCGCGGCGCCGATTCGGTCATCGCCGTGTTCGACACCGCACTCGCTGCGGCGGCGCCTCGAGTCAGCGGACCCCGGCCCAAGGTGCTCCTCCTGGTATGGGAGCAGCCGCCGATGACCATCGGCCAGAGTTTCCTGAACGAGCTGGTGGAGCGCGCGGGCGGCAGGAACCTCTTTGCCGATCTTCGGAAGACCGCCGGCACGGTCAGCATCGAAGCCGTGGCGGTGAGAGATCCCGATCTCATCCTGACCACCACCGACGGGCCGCCGTCGTTTGCCACGCGACCCGAGTGGCAAGTGGTCCGGGCGGTCCGGGAGCACCATTTCCTCAGGATCACCGGGTCGGAGTTCAACCGGCCGAGTCCGCGGGCGCCGGTGGCGGTGCGGGAGCTGGCGGCGCGCATCCGGAGCGCATCCCGGTGAGCGGCCCGCGCGTCGCGCTGCTGGCCCTGCTGGTAGCCGCGTGCCTGGTGATCGGACTCGGCGCGGGTACGGTGCCGCTCTCGCTTGGCGAGGTCTGGGCCGGCCTCCACCGGCCGGATGCCCAGGCGAGCGTCATCGTGCGCGAGCTCCGGGCGCCCCGGGTGCTGCTCGCCTTCCTCGTCGGCGGGAGCCTCGCGGTGTGCGGCGCCGCCCTACAGGCGATGATCCGAAATCCTCTGGCCGAGCCGTACCTGCTGGGACTCTCCGGCGGCGCGGGCCTCGGCGCGGTGCTGGCCATCGCGAGCCGCGCGGCGGGTCCCTGGGCTGTGCCGCTCGCCGCCTTTCTCGGCGCGCTCGCCGCCGTGGCCCTGGTCTACCGGCTGAGCCTGGTGGCGGGTCACCGGCTGGACCCGCGGGTGCTGTTGCTCTCGGGCGTGGTGGTGGGAGCATTCGCCGGAGCGCTCATGAGCGCCATCATCGTGGTCTCCGATTCCGCCACCACCCGGAACGCGTTTCTCTGGCTGTTGGGTGGCTTCGGTGCCGCCTCCTGGCAGGCGCTGGCGGTGTTCGCCAGCTACGCCGTGCCGCCGCTGATCGTGATCGGACTGAGCGCGCGGGGTCTGGACCTGATCGCCCTGGGCGAGGAGCCGGCGCATCACCTCGGAGCGGAGGTCGAGCGCACCCGGCGGCTGGTGTATCTCTGCACCGCGCTGCTCACGGCCGCGAGCGTGGCGGCCTGTGGGATCATCGGATTCGTCGGGCTCGTCGTGCCCCACGCGGTCCGCATGGTCTCCCGCCCGATCCATCGCACCCTGCTGCCGATCGCGTTCGTGGCCGGCGGCTGCTTCCTGGTCCTCTCCGACGTCGTATCGCGCACCGTGGTGCGGCCACTGGAGCTCCCCGTCGGGGTGATCACGGCGCTGGTCGGCGTTCCCTTGTTCGCGCTGCTGTTGCGGAGAACGCTGGCGTGATCCTGGAAGCACGGGACCTTACGGTGCGCTATGGCCCGTCTCCCCACCTTGCGCTGGAGGGCGTGAGCTGCGCGGTGGCTGGTGCCCGGCTGGTCGCGGTGGTGGGGCCCAACGGCAGCGGGAAGACGACCCTGGTCCGCGCACTCTCGGGACTGCTGCCGCTGGAGCAGGGGACCGTGCTGGTCGAGGGCCGCCCGCTGCGGGAATGGCGCCGGGGTGAGCTGGCGCGCATCGTCGCGGTCGTTCCGCAGCGGGAGGAGGTGGCGTTTCCACTCCTGGTGCAGGAGACCGTGATGTTGGGGCGCTACGCCAGACTGGGGCCGTGGTCCGCGCCCGGCGCGGCCGATCGGGCGGCAGTCCACTCCGCGCTCGAGCGATGCGACGTCGTGGAGCTGGCGGACCGGTCCACCGATTCGCTGTCCGGCGGGGAGTGGCAGCGGGTGCGGGTCGCGCGGGCACTGGCCCAGGAGCCGCGCGCCCTGGTGCTCGACGAGCCGACCGCCTCCCTCGACGTGCGGCACGAGATGGAGCTGTTCGAGCTGATCCGGCGGCTGGTGGATGGCGGACTCGCCGGCTTGGTCATCACCCATCACCTCAATCTCGCCGCCCGCTTCGCCGATCACATGCTCCTGCTGAGCGGCGGGCAGGTGGTGGCGGAGGGCATGCCGCGGGCCGTGCTCACGCGGGAGACGTTGGGGCGGGTCTTCCAGTGGCCGGTCGCGGTCACCACCTGGGCGGACGGCTCGCCCCAGGTGGTACCGCTCCGCACGGGTGAGTCACCCGAGGGAGACCTCCCTCCCGAGTGAGACCTGGCCGCACCCTCCCCGATACCCCCATCTTTCAGATCCCATGAGTCACCCACGGTGGTCCACGCTCCCGCTCAGCGTCGCTCTCCTCGCCGGCTGCGCCGATACCAACGCGCCGCTGCCGGAGCCGCAGGAGGTGCTGCTCGCCGTGAACCGGACGGCCAACACGCTCAGCATCGTGCCGGTGGATGATCCGTCCTCGGCGGCGTCGGTGCCGCTCGGCGGGACCGGGTCTACCCCCACCGGGGTCTCCGCTCGCGGGGCCATGGCCATCGTGCCACTCGGGCTGGCCGATGCGGTGGCCGTGGTGGACCTCCGGACGCGGGCGGTGGTCCGGCGGGTGGCGTTGCCGGACAGCTCCGGCGCGACCGGCTCGGCGGTCATCGACGACTCGATCGCTTACGTGGCCAATCCCAACCTCAACAGCGTCTCGCGGGTGAACTACCTCGAGGGTACCACCGCGGAGCTGGTGGTGGGCCGCCACCCGCGAGGGCTGATCTTCACCCGGGGCAGGCTGTTCGTCCTGAGCGGCAAGCTGGACGATACGCTGGTCACCATAGGGCCGGGCTGGCTCAGCGTGGTCGACCCGGCGAGCAACAAGCTGGCCTCCGGCCGCGACTCGATTCCGCTCACTGGGCCGGGGAACGCGGGGTTCGCCACGGTTGCCGTGAACGGTCTCATGTACGTCATGAGCACGGGCAGCTCCAACCAGGACGAAGGGCGGCTCTCGATCGTGGATCCGGTGGCCCGGGTCGAGACCGCCAGCTTCTCCGGCTTCGGCGCCAACCCCGGCAGCGTCGCCGCCGATGCCGATTCCAAGGTCTACGCCAGCTCCTACGTCGAGGGGCTGCTGGTGTTCGACACCGACAGCAACAAGGTGGTGCGCGGGGCGGGCGACGGCGTGCCGATCCCCTCCAATTCGGCCGTGGCGGTGGACAGCCGAAACCGGATCTACGCCATCGAAGCTGGTCCGTGCCGGGCCGGAAGGCCGGGGAAGGCTCACGTCCTGGGCCCCGACCTGGCCGAGCTGCGGACCATCACCCTGGGAGATTGCCCCTCCGGCGCGGCCGTGGTGCAGATCCCCCCGGAGTAAGCCGATGCCCCTGGTGACCACTCGCGCGATCGTGCTTTCGACGGTGCGCTACAGCGAGACCTCGAAGGTGGTGCGCCTGGCCACCCGGGAGCTCGGGGTCCAGAATGCGATCGCCAAGGGCGCGCTGCGACCCAGGAGTCGGTTCGGGGCCGCCCTCCAGGTCCTCAGCGAGGGGCAGGCTCAGTTTCTCACCAAAGAGCACCGCGAGCTGCACGTGCTCACCGCGTTCGACCTGACCCACCTTTTCCATGGCCTCGCCTCCGATCTCGAGCGGTACGCCACCGCTTCGGCCCTGGCTGAAGTGATGCTCCGCTTTGCCCCGGCGGACCGGCATCCCGAGAGCTTCGATCTGTTTCGTGATGCGCTGGCACGGCTGGAGACCGCGCCGAGGGGGGAGGTCGAGGCGCTCGGCTTCCGCAGCCTCTGGCATCTGGTGAGCGTGCTCGGCTTCGCTCCGTCGCTCGATGCCTGCATCCGTGACGGGACTCGGCTGCTCCCGTCAGGGCCGCTCGCCTTCAACGCCAGAGAAGGCGGAGCGCTCTGCTCCACCTGCGCCGCGCAGGTCGGCGCCACCCAGCTTCCCGAGCAGGCGCGTGCGGATCTCGTTGCTCTGCTGGATCCCGAGGCACCGCTTCCGCTGCTGGACGCAAAGCACGCGGCGGCGCACCGGCGGCTCCTGGCCCGCTACATCCGTCATCATCTCGCGGAGGAGGCCGAGCTTCCGGCCCTCGAGTTCTGGACCCGCCGATCCTGGGCCGCCGCATGATCGTGGGCACGGCGGGCCACATCGACCACGGGAAGTCGGCCCTGATCACGGCGCTGACCGGCCGGCCGATGGACCGGCTGGCGGAGGAGCGCCGGCGCGGCATCACGATCGACCTCAACTTTGCGCCCCTGCCGCTCGGGGCCGATCTGGTGGCGGGTGTGGTCGATGTACCCGGGCACGAAGACTTCGTGCGCACCATGGTGGCAGGCGCGTCGGGGATCGACCTGGCGCTGCTGGTGGTGGCGGCGGACGAAGGGATCATGCCCCAGACGGTGGAGCATCTGACGGTGCTCGAGCAGCTCGGCATCCGCGCCGCGATCCCGGTGCTCACTAAGGCCGATCTGGTCGAGCCCGAGTGGCTCGAGCTGGTGATGGCGGAGGTCGCGCAGCGCTTGGCGTCCTCATCGGTCGGCTTCGAGGCTCCCATCGCCGTCTCTGCGAAGACGGGACAAGGGATCGAGGAGCTCCGCTCCCGCCTGGCCAGCCTGGCGGCGGAGCTGCCAGAGCGCTCGGTGGCCGATCTCTTCCGGCTGCCAGTCGACCGTGCCTTCTCGGTCGCGGGCGTCGGCACGGTGGTCACCGGCACGGTCTGGTCCGGCCGCGTCGCCATGGGTGATCCGGTGCTGCTGCTGCCTTCCGGCTTGGAGGGGAAGGTGCGCTCGATCGAATCCTACGGCTGCTCCCTCGCCCGGAGTGAGCCCGGCGCCCGCACCGCGCTCGGTATCGCGGGGATCGAGCGCAGCGATGTGCAGCGGGGCGCGATGGTAGTCACGCCCGGCTCGGCGTGGCTTCCTGCCAGCGCGCTCGATGTGGAGATCACGCTCCAGCCGGACGCGCCTCGTCCATTGGTCAACCGGACCCGGGTACGCTTCCATCTGGGGACGGCGGAAGCGATGGCCCGGGTCATACCACGCGCGTCCATCGAGCCCGGCGGCAGCGGCCTCGCGCGGGTCAGGCTGGAGGAGCCACTGGTGGCCCGGGGCGAGGATCGCTTCGTGCTCCGGAGCTACAGCCCGGTGACCACGATCGGCGGCGGCCGGGTGCTGGATCCCCAGCCTCCTGGCCGACGAAGCACCTGGCCCGTGGCGCTCGCTTCCCGGCGCCCTGCCGAGCGACTCGGCGCGTTGCTCGAGCGGCATCCCGGCGGCATACCGGTGGCGGCGCTCCCGATCATACTTGGAGTCCCGCGTGGCGCGGCGGAGAGCGCCGCCCGGGAGGCATCGTCGCGGCGGGTGGGGGAGCTCTGGCTTGGCGCGGGAGTGGTCGAGGCGATCGCCGCGCGGGCACTGGAGGTCCTCAAGGCGTATCATCGCTCACATCCGAGCGATCGCGGCATGCCGCTGGAGACGCTGCGCCGGTCGCTCGACGGGTCCGAGTCGCTGGTTGAAGCGGCGCTCGCCGAGCTGTCCGCCCCCGGTCGGATTCGGATCTTCGAGGGGCTGGCCGCGCTGGCGGGCTTCGCACCGCGGGTCGCCGGTGGGGAGGAGGAGATCGACCGGATCGTCGGCCTCGTCGAGGCCGCCCACCTGAGCCCGCCGAGTCTGGCCGAGCTCCAGCGCCAGAGCGGACGGGCCGACGTGGGCGCGGTACTGCGGCTGGCCGCGGCCAGCGGCCGAGTCGAGGCCGTGGAGCGCGACCGCTATTACGCCCGGGGGGCACTCGACCACTTTCGCCAGACGCTGGTGGAGCTGGGGCACGCTGGGGACATCGTGCCGGCTGCGCTGCGCGACCGGCTGGGGATCAGCCGGAAGTACCTGATCCCGCTGCTCGAATGGGCCGACGGCCGGGGCATCACCGTCAGAGTGGGAGACGTGAGGCATCTTCGGAACGCTTGACACCCCGACTCGGCCGCCGCCATCTTCCCTGTACATACCCGTCTTGCGCTCCGACATCGCGGAGGTGCTTACCGTTCGACAACTTGTGTGAAGAGGAGCGCCCATGGTCCGGATGGTGCGGCCGGGGTGGTGGCTCGGGCTACTGGTTGGGGTGGGCTCCCCGGTGGCTGCACAGGCGAACGTTTCACCGCCGCGCGTCGAGCTGAAGGAGAACTACCCCAATCCATTTTTCCCGGCGACGACGATCCCGTTCACGATCGATCCCGAAGTCTGTACCGGGGGACGTCAGCCGGTGGTGAGCCTGAAGATCTACAACGTGCTGGTACAGGTGGTGGCGGTGCCCAGGTTGGGCGGGTCGTCGGAGCGGTTGGACAGTCTCGCGCTCAAATGCGGGGAATACCTCGCCTACTGGGATGGGAAGTACCTGGACGGTAAGCGAGAGGCCACCCCTGGGGTGTACTACTACCAGCTCACCGTCGACGGCGAGCGGTATACCCGGAAAATGATCGCCCAGCGGAAGGTCACCAGCCAGCAGTAAACGAGGGATAGCCTTCCGGGCTATCCCTCTTCCGTTGTGCCGGGGCTGACTGCCAGATCGGCAGAGATTCCAGGTACGGTGGTTGCCCTCGGGGGCCGCACCTAACACGAGGCTCTGCATGATTCGACCAGAACGACTGACCCTGAAGGCCCAGGAAGCCTTCCGCGATGCCGGCGAGGCCGCCCGGCAGCGGGGGAATCCTGTCGTCAATGATGCCCATCTGTTTGCCGCGCTGCTGGCCCAACCCGAAGGCGTCGTTCAGCCGCTGCTGCAGAAGGCCGGGCTCAACGTCACGGCGCTGTCGCAAGCCACCGACCGAGAAATCGCCCGATTCCCCACTCAGGCCGGCGGCGGGGGGGAGCCCACGTTCAGCCGCGAAGTGCAGCGGGTATTCGACCGGGCCGAGGCGGAGGCCCGGCAGTTGGGTGACCAGTACGTCTCGACCGAGCACCTGCTGCTCGCGCTGGCCGACGAGAAGGGCACCACCGCACGCTCGCTCTTGAGCGAGCAGAACGTGTCGGCAGATCATCTCCGCGCGGCGCTGCAGGAGGTGCGCGGCTCCCACCGGGTGACCGATCAATCGCCAGAGGAGAAGTACCAGGCGCTCGAGCGCTACACCCGGAACCTCACCGACATGGCCCGCAACGGGAAGCTGGACCCGGTCATCGGCCGTGACGAAGAAGTGCGCCGGGTGATGCAGGTGCTCTCCCGCCGGACCAAGAACAATCCGGTCCTGATCGGGGAGCCGGGAGTCGGCAAGACGGCGATTGTCGAGGGGCTGGCGCAGCGGATCGTGAACGGCGACGTCCCCGAGTCGCTGCGCAATCGCGAGCTGGTGGCGCTCGACATCGGGCAGCTGCTGGCGGGCGCCAAGTACCGGGGCGAGTTCGAGGAGCGGCTCAAGTCGGTGGTGAAGGAGCTGACCGAGGCGAAGGGCAGGTACATCACCTTCATCGACGAGCTGCACACCATCGTGGGCGCGGGCGCGGCCGAGGGCGCTGTGGACGCCAGCAACATGCTGAAGCCTCCGCTCGCGCGGGGCGAGCTGCACGTGATCGGCGCCACCACGCTGGACGAGTACCGTAAGCACGTGGAGAAGGATCCCGCGCTCGAGCGCCGGTTTCAGCCGGTGCTGGTGGGTGAGCCGAGCGTGAGCGACACCATCGCGATCCTCCGCGGCCTCAAGGAGAAGTACGAGGTGCATCACGGCGTTCGCATCACCGACAACGCGCTGGTGGCAGCGGCAACGCTGTCCGATCGCTATATCGGCGACCGCTTCCTGCCCGACAAGGCGATCGACCTGGTGGACGAGGCAGCCAGCCGGCTGCGGATCGAGATCGACAGTCTCCCCCAGGAGATCGACGAGGTAGAACGCCGCATCGTTCAGCTGCAGATCGAGCGCCAGGCGCTGCTCAAGGAGAAGGATCGCGCCGGCAAGGAGCGCCGCGAGGCGGTGGAGCAGGAGATCGCCCGGCTGCAGGAGCAGAGCGCGGGCATGAAGGCCCAGTGGCAGTCGGAAAAGCAGGCGATCAGCGAGATCCAGCGGATCAAGTCCGAGGTGGAGGGGCTCCGCGGTGAAGTCGATCAGGCCACCCGCCGGGGCGATCTACAACGCGCGGCCGAGCTGCGGTATGGCCGGATCCCCGAGCTGGAGCGGAAGCTGGACGAGGACCAGCGCCGGCTCCAGGAGGTCCAGGCCAAGGCCAAGTACCTCAAGGAGGAAGTGGACGCGGAAGACATCGCCGAGATCGTGGCCAAGTGGACCGGCATTCCGGTCTCTAAGATGTTGGAGAGCGAGCGCGAGCGGCTCACCCGGCTGGAGGCGGAGCTGGGACTCCGCGTCATCGGCCAGCGCCTTGCCGTCACCGCGGTGGCGAACGCCGTGCGCCGGAGCCGGGCGGGTCTGGGCGACGTCAACCGGCCCACCGGTTCGTTCATCTTTCTGGGCCCCACCGGCGTGGGCAAGACCGAGACGGCGCGCGCGCTGGCCGAGTTTCTGTTCGACGACGAGCGGGCGATGGTGCGCCTCGACATGTCGGAGTACATGGAGAAGCACTCCGTGGCGCGGATGATCGGCGCGCCGCCGGGCTACATCGGCTACGAAGAGGGCGGGCAGCTGACCGAAGCCGTTCGCCGGCGGCCGTACAGCGTAGTGCTGTTCGACGAGGTGGAGAAGGCGCATCCCGACGTGTTCAACGTCCTGCTGCAGATTCTGGACGACGGACGGCTCACCGACAGCCAGGGACGGCTGATTGACTTCCGCAACACGGTCATCATCATGACCAGCAACATCGGAAGCCAGTACATCGTGGACGCCGGAGCGCAGACAGGTGATGAGGCCTGGGCCCGGGTCGAGCAGCGGGTGCGGGACGAGCTGCGGAACCACTTCCGGCCCGAGTTCCTCAACCGGGTGGACGATATCATCGTCTTCCGTCCGCTCAGCCGCGAGGACCTGATCCAGATCGTGGACATCCAGTTGCGGCACCTCGATGCGCTGCTGGCCGCCCGGCACCTCAAGCTGGACGTGACCCCGGAAGCCCGGGAGCTGCTCGCCGTCCAGGGATACGACCCGGTCTACGGGGCCCGGCCGCTCAAGCGGGTCATTCAACGCGAGCTGCAGAATCCGATCGCGCTCGAGGTCCTGGAGGGCAACTTCCACGAAGGCGACACGATCAGGGTGGAGCGCGCGGGCGACCACCTCCGGCTGACGCGGGGCCTGGCGATGCCCGAGATGGCCAGTGCGTAGAGGGACGCCCTCTCCCAGCGACCTGACCGGAATGCAGGCCGCGCTGCGCCTGGCGCGGGCAGCGTCCGTGAGGGAAGAGGTGCCAATCGGCGCGGTGATCATCGCCGAGGGCGAGATCCTGGGCGAGGCGCACAACGAGACGGAACAGCGTCGGGACCCGACGGCGCACGCGGAGCTGTTGGCCCTGCACCGGGCGCTGACCAAGGTGGGGCAGGACCGGCTGCCGTTCGCCACGTTGTACGTGACGCTGGAGCCGTGTGCCCAGTGCGCCGGCGCGATGGTCCTCGCCAAGGTCGGCCGGGTCATCTTCGGCGCGTACGACTCGCGGGTGGGAATGGCCGGCTCGGTGTACGACCTGCTGCGCCATCCGCGGATGAATCACCGTCCCGAAGTGGTCGGCGGCCTCATGGCGGACGAGTGCGCCGATCTGCTCAAGCGGTTCTTCCAGAGCAGGCGGGAGGCGCTCTAGCGGGCGGTGGGTGGCGGCGAGGCTGTCGCGCCGAGCTCCACCGACCGATGACTCCGACTGGAAGGGGCCCCCTGATCCGCGAGCCGAGCCAGGAGCGCACCTCCCTCACGACCCTCGCTGGTCTCTTTCTCAAGCTCGGAACCGTCGCCTTCGGCGGGCCGGCCGCGCACATCGCGATGATGGAGGAGGAGGTCGTGCGCCGCCGGAGATGGCTGACCCGGGACGCGTTCCTCGACTACCTGGGCGCCACCAACCTCATCCCCGGGCCCAACTCCACCGAGCTGGCCATCCACATCGGCCACGCACGCGCCGGCTGGCCGGGACTCCTAGTGGCCGGCACCTGCTTCATTCTGCCGGCGGCGCTTATCGTCACCGCGATCGCCTGGGCCTACGTGCGGCTCGGCACACTCCCGGCCGCCGCCGGCGTGCTGTATGGGGTCAAGCCGGTGGTGATCGCTGTTATCGTCCAGGCACTCTGGGGACTGGGGCGGACCGCGCTCAAGACTCGCGCGCTGGTGATGCTCGGCGCCGTGGCCACGGTCGCGGCAGCGCTCGGAGTGCACGAGCTGGTTATTCTCGCGCTGGCGGGCGCGGTCATGGCCGGCGGTGCCCGCCTGCGCGACCGACCGGCGATGTCATCGACCGCGGCGTTCACGATGACCGGGATCGCCTCGGGATCGGCCGGCGCCACGCCGTTTGCGCTGTGGCCGCTCTTTGCGGTGTTCCTCAAGATAGGAGCGGTCCTCTTCGGCAGCGGCTACGTCCTGCTGGCGTTCCTGCGGGCGGACCTGGTGCAGCGGCTGGGCTGGCTCACCGAGCGCCAGCTGCTCGATGCGGTGGCCGTCGGACAGATCACCCCAGGCCCAGTATTCAGCACCGCCACCTTCATCGGCTTCGTGCTGGGCGGCACCCCCGGCGCGGCCGTCGCTACGGTCGGGATCTTTCTGCCGGCCTTCGTGTTCGTGGCGCTGAGCGGCCCACTGGTGCCCAGGCTGCGCCGCTCCTCGACGGCAGGCGCAGTGCTCGACGGGGTGAACGTCGCCTCGCTCGCGCTGATGGCGGTGGTCACCTGGGAACTGGCGAGGGCCGCGCTGGTCGATCCGCTTACCATCGCGATCGCACTTGTGAGCTGGGTGCTGCTGACGCGTTACCGGGTCAACTCGGCCTGGCTCGTGCTGGGAGGGGGGCTCGCTGGCGTGGCCCTGGGTCACGCAGCCACCTAGAAAGAACTCGAGCTCGGCATCATATGTTTGCCGACAGCATCGGCTTGCAGGGATAGCCTGGTTGGCGAGGCGGAGCTCCGTCCGCGGGCAGCGTGGGCCCCGCCGTCGCCGGCTGACAGCCTAAGGCGTCGAGAGTTTGAGCGTCACCAGAGAGCATCCGACCGCCGATGAGCAGGCCACGACTTCGACGCCCGTGTCCTGCAGCTCGGCGATCACATCACCGTTGGGGACCCCAGTGCTGTAGTTGAGCGCCGGCTGGCCGAAACCGATGGACCAGGTCCTGGGCGGCACCAAGGTGTCCGTTCCGACCAGGACGCCGGCCCCGGTCGTGGTCCCGTCGGCCGGCCCGTGGTAGACGAGCTGGGCCAGAACGGTGTCGCTCGAGCTGAAGTTGAGAATGCGAGCACCCGAGCCGTCGTTCGCCGTGTAGAGCTCGGCCTGGGCCGGAAAAGCCAATGCCAGCGAGAGGGTGGACGT
This sequence comes from Gemmatimonadales bacterium, assembly GCA_036265815.1. Taxonomy (NCBI): domain Bacteria; kingdom Pseudomonadati; phylum Gemmatimonadota; class Gemmatimonadia; order Gemmatimonadales; species Gemmatimonadales bacterium. The sequence goes on along the minus strand of DATAOI010000067.1, from coordinate 882 downwards.
GCCCGTGGCGAGACACTTGGAGCTGTACGGCTGGGTTGCATGTCCCCCCGGATTCAGCCAGAGCCCGGCATATCCTTGGGACGAGGACACACACTTGCCCTTGTTGTTGTTGCCCAGCCGGCCATCGCTGTAGTACAGCAAACAGTTCGGATTGTGGGGACCGTACTTGTGCCCCTGCGGGTCGGTCCACGTCCCGTTGGCTCCGCAGGTGCCCAGATTGTAGCGCGCGACGCCGGAGGTCTGGAACAGAAGAGGGGTGCTGAGCCCACCGCTGCCGGCGGTCCCGCTGTCCGAGGGCGTGAACACCGTGGTATCGACGGGCTGCGGGGTCGGCGTGGTGCCGTCCGGGTTGGGCCAGCCGCCGTTCGTCACCGGGTCGCTGCTCACCGGGTCGCCACCGGTCTGGTCTCCGCCACCGCCACCGGTACCACCGCCACCGATAATACCACCACCGCCACCCGGGTCCGTGAGGGTGCCGCTATCCTTGCCGCAGCCGCTCAGGGTGAGCAGCGCGAGTACCATCGCCGGCAGCAGCTTCCGCAGCATTCAGGACTCCGGGGGAGAGACGTTCATAGCCGTGGTCATCGGTTGCGGCTCGCATGAGGCAATCCGGGTGCCAACCTCCGGCCTCAGCCGTAGGTGGTTCAATTGACTGTAGATGGGAGCCGAGGGGCCGGGATCTCCTGATCCTTGCACGGGCGAAATGCGGGGCTGCCGGTTCTCCAGGGCCATGCTCGGCGCGTTCGCCGCCAGACTTGGCGCTGCGGGAGGCCGCTGCTGCAAAAGTCGACGGCGACGATGTAGACTTCCCGCCGGAACACAGCCGAATCGCATCAGGACAGGTGTCCGAGTGGCTGAAGGAGCCGGTCTCGAAAACCGGTA
>DATAOI010000066.1 GCA_036265815.1 Gemmatimonadales bacterium | reverse complement strand
GACCAGGCCGATGCGCACGTGGGCCCGGAGCAGCCGGGCGAGCTCGAAGCCATCCATGTCCGGGAGGACCGTCTCCAGAAACACCAAGTCGACGCGTGCCCGCTGTCCGACCTCGATCGCTTCACGTGCGGTATCGCACTCGTCCACCACCTGAATGGCCTGCTCCGCCTCCAACTGACGCCGGAGCCGCTCCCGATGGAGCCGGTCCGGATCGACCAAAATGGCGCGCAAGGTCGGGACCGGTGGTCTGCTGGACTCCGCGACCGGCTCCGGTGGATCGGGAAATGCCGTTGGCATGACCCACCCGCCTCCGGAGACCCGCCGCGCCCTTCGTGGGCCATCTGATGTGGCCATGTTCGTTCGCCTCTGCCTCTGCCTCTGCCGCTTCCGCTGCCGCCACGCCCGCCCCTCCGGGACCATTCACACTGGCGTGGGGACCGGGAACCTTGCCCTGGACTCCCGCCTTGTGCAGAGAGCGCGGAAGGATTCCCTTAGATGACGCGAGAGGACGCGCGCCCCGCACTGCCAGTGTTGACATCTATGAGGCTGGAGACTGATCGCGACGTGTCCGACATCACCGACCGCCTTCGCCCCGCCCTCTCCGACCGTTATCTGATCGAGGAGGAGATCGGCCGGGGCGGGACCGCCACGGTCTACCTGGCCAAGGACGTGAAGCACGACCGCAAGGTGGCGATCAAGGTGCTTCGCCCCGACACCCGTCCCGGCGCGTACGAGCCCCAGCGGTTCCTTCGAGAGATCCGGATCGCCGCCAGGCTCTCTCATCCCCAGATCCTCCCTCTGCACGACTCCGGTGAGTGCGACGGGCTCCTGTACTTCGTGATGCCCTATGCCGGCTGTGAGTCGCTCCGGGATCGCCTGACGCGGGAGGGGCCACTCCCGGTCGATGTTGCACTTCGGATCACCCGGGCCGTCGGGGCCGCCCTCACCTACGCCCACCGGCTGAACGTGATCCACCGGGACATCAAACCGGAGAATATCCTGCTGCAGGAAGGCGAGCCCGTCGTGGCGGACTTCGGTGTGGCGACCGCTCTGACGGCCGCGGCGGGGGACAGCGCCTACGTTACCGACCGGGGTCTTGCCGTCGGCACCCCGGCGTACATGAGTCCGGAGCAGGCCAGCGCCGAGCCAGGGCTCGACGGCCGCACCGACCAGTACAGTCTGGCATGCGTGCTCTTCGAAATGCTGGCTGGGGAGCCCCCCTTTGCGGGAACCGGGCCCCGGGCAACGATGGCCCGCCACGCCATCGAAGTCCCCGTTCCGGTCGGGAGCCTGCGGCCCAACGCCCCGGCGGCGATCGAGCGGGCGCTCGCCCGGGCGCTGGCCAAGTCGCCGGACGATCGATTCTCCACCATGACGGAATTCATGGCCGCGCTGGTGGACCCGGCCCCGGAGGCCGTGGCGGCAGTCACCGCAGGGGCAGCCGCCCTGGCCCCGACCATTGCCGTGCTCCCCTTCGTCAATGCCAGCGCGGATCCCGAGAACGAGTATTTCAGCGACGGCATGACGGAAGAGATCATCACAGCCCTGGCCAAGGTGGAAGGCCTGCAGGTCGCCTCCCGCACCTCGGTGTTTGCCCTCAAGGGGCTCAAGGAAGACGTGCGCGCCCTGGGCCGCCGGCTCAACGTCACCTCCGTGCTCGAAGGATCGGTGCGGAAGTCGGGCAACCGGCTCCGCATCTCGGTGCAGCTCACCCAGGACGGCCGGGCTCTCTGGTCCGAGCGCTACGACCGGGAGATGGCCGACGTCTTCGCCGTCCAGGATGAGATCGCGCGGACCATCGTAGCCACCCTCCGCTCCACCTTGCTGGGGGATGTGGCCGATCCGGTGCCGGTCCGATACACCACGAACATCCGGGCGTACAACCTCTATCTGAAGGGGCGGTACTCGTGGAACCGGCGGACCCAAGCGGCGATCGCTGACGGGATCGGTTATTTCGAGCAGGCCATCCAGGAAGATCCCGGGTACGCACTCGCCTATACCGGGCTGTCGGATTCCTATGCCCTCCAGGTCGACTATCGGGGGGCCCCCGTGCGGGAAGGCCTCGAACGGGCCAAGGTCGAGGCCAGGCGCGCACTGGCGCTGGACGACACGCTGGCAGAGGCCCACACGTCGCTTGCGTGGGTGACCTTCATCTATGACTGGGATTGGGCGGAGGCCGGCCGGGAGTTTCAGCGGGCCCTGGAGCTCAACCCCCGTTACTCCGTGGCCCGGCAGTGGTACTCCTGGTTCCTCGTCGCCATGGGACGGACAGAGGCGGCCCTGGCGGAGGGGCGGCTGGCAATCGAGCTGGACCCGGGCTCGGTGTCCATCCGGCGCAGCATGGGGTGGCTGCTGCACTACGCTCGCCGCCCGGAGGATGCGCTCGAGCAGCTCCGCCGCGCCTTGGCCATGAATCCGACCGCCGAAGAGAACCACCGCCTCCTGGGTCTCGCCTACCTGCAGCTCCGGATGTTCGATGAGGCCGCCGCCGCCTTCCGCGAGGCGATCGCTTCCTCCGACAGCCCCGCGCTGGCGATCGCGGGGCTGGGAGCGGTGGCGGCCGCCCGGGGCCGGACCGAAGAGGCCCAGGCGGTGCTCGATGGGCTGGAGACCACGGCACGGGAGCGATATGTCTCGCCGGTGGCGTTCGCGACGGTGTACGCCGCGTTGGGCAACGCCGACGCCGCCTTCGAGTGGGTCGACCGGGCCTACGCCGAGCGCCGGGGCTGGCTGGCGTACCTCAAGGTGGAGCCAATGCTCGATCCGCTGCGGACCGATCCGCGGTTCCTCCGGCTGCTCGAGCGCCTGCGGCTCGCGTAACTCCACCGAGCCTCGCATCGTGTCCCAGATGCCATCGATCGGCAACGAGGCGGAACTGGCCGCGGCGCTCGCGGCACCCATCGCCGTGCTCTACAAGCACAGCCCGATCTGCCCCACCAGCAGCATGGCCTACGAGGAGATCCGTGCGCTCCGGCGGCAGCGCGACGTGCCGGTCTACCTGATCGACGTGGTGGGGAACCGGCCGCTCTCCCGGCGGATCGCGGAGCAGGTCGGCGTGCGGCACGCGTCGCCCCAGGTGATCATCCTGCTCGCGGGCGTCGCCGCCTGGTCGGCGACGCACTTCGAGGTGGAGGCGGAGACGATGCTGCGGGCGCTCGACCGGCTCACGGCGGGGGAGCCGGCCCCCGACTAGCGGCGGTGGCGGAGGCCCCAGCGTGCGGAACGCAGGCTCCAGCTCAAGCCATCTGGCGGAGCAGACGCACCAGCCCCCGCTCTTCCGGCCGGAGACCGTTAGCGGCGGCGGACCGGGTCCCGTTGGCCCGGGCCCCGTTGGCCCGGGCCCCGTTGGGCATCACCTTGGGGAGCTTACCCGCCAGATACGCGTCGAAGACCGCCGGATGCACGTAGTACTTCCGGCAGACCGTTCGAGTGTTGTTGAGCCGTTCGGCCACCCGGTCGATCACGGCCACGACGGTCGATTTGCCCTCCCGCTCGGAGGCAGCGGGTCCCAGCTCCTCCAGCGCAGCGGCCGCCAGCAGCGTTCCTGACCAGGTGCGGAAGTCCTTGGCCGTGAAGTCCTCGCCGGCGGCCTCCCGGAGATAGTCGTTCACGTCGCTGGACCCGATCGTCTGATGGACCCCCTCGTCATCTACGTACTGGAACAGCTCCTCCCCCGGGAGCGCCTGACAACGGGCCACGATCCGCGCCAGCCGCCGGTCGCTGAGCGATACCTGGTGGAGTTTCCCGCTCTTGCCCCGGAACTCGAACCGCATGGTCGAGCCCGAGACTTCCACGTGGTCGTCTCGGAGCGTGGTGAGCCCGAACGACTGGTTGGTGCGCGCATACTCGTCGTTGCCGACGCGGATTCCGGTGAGCTCGAGCAGCCGGACGACCGCCGCAAGGACCTTGTCCCGCGGCAGCCCGGGCCGGCTCAGGTGCTGCTCGACCCGAGCACGGATGAGCGGAAGCGCCTGGCTGAACGCCAGCATTCGGCCGAATTTGGTTTCGTCCCGCACCTTTCGCCATCGTGCGTGGTAACGGTATTGCTTCCGCCCTCGCGCGTCCCGGCCGGTGGCTTGGAGGTGACCGTTCGGGTACGGCGAGATCCAGACGTCGGTGTAGGCCGGCGGAATCGCGAGCGAGCGGATCCGGGCCAGGGTTGCGCGGTCGGTGACCCGGCGCCCGCTGGCGTCCTGGTAGGTGAACCCCGTCCCCGCTCGGCGGCGTCGGAGGCCCGGGCCCGCATCGCTAACATACCGAAGCCCCGCCTCCTCGGCGGAGTCAGACGGGTCCACCACCCGCGCGCGCTTTCGTTGCCCACGTGCCGTCATCTAGCCCTCGTCCGTTGCCAGGAGCTGCAGCAGAGGATACCGGCAACCGGTCCGGCGCAAGGTGACGTAAGTCACACCGGTGCATAAAGATTCACGATCGGAGACGATCCGATTCCGCCTCTACACTCCACCCCGCCGAGCGGCTACCTTCGGGAGCCATTTCGGGCGGCCCCGCCGCCCCCCACCGGCTTCGACGGGGTGCCGAACGTGATCATGCGTCAGGGACTGCTCTGGCTCTCCGAGCGGCGCGGGGTGTTCAACTTCGTGCGCCGGAACGGACTCGCCCGCAGGTTCGCATCCCGTTTCGTGGCGGGTGAGACGATCGAGGAGGCGGTGGAGGCCGCGAAGGTGCTGAGCCGCCGGGACATCACGGCGTCGCTCGACCTGCTGGGCGAGAGCGTGACGGTGGAGAGCGAGGCCACGGCGGCGCGAGATCAGTACCTGCGAATGCTGGACTGCATGGCCGCGAGCGGGGTCGAGGTGAATGTCTCGGTCAAGCTGACCCAGATGGGGCTCGACATCAGCGAAGAGCTCTGCGCCGCCAACATGACCAGGATCCTGGACAAGGCCAAGGCGCTGCGCGGATTCGTGCGGCTCGACATGGAAGGCTCGGCCTACACCCAGCGGACGCTGGACTTCTTTGCCCAGCGGCTGTTCGGATCCTACGGCGCCCACTGCGGCGTGGTGATCCAGGCCATGCTGCGCCGCTCCGAGCGCGACATCGAGGAGCTGATCGGGATGAACGCCCGGGTGCGTCTCTGCAAGGGTGCCTACCTGGAGCCGCCGGCCGTCGCCTTTTCTGAGAAGGCGGACGTGGACCGGAACTTTCTGCGCCTGATGGAGCGGCTGCTGCAGCGGGGCAACTATCCGGGCATCGCCACCCACGACGAGGCGATCCTTGGGCACGCTCGCGAGTTCGTGCGGCGGCAGCGCATCGGTAACGAGCGCTACGAGTTCCAGATGCTGTATGGGGTCCGGCGCGATCTGCAGGAGCAGCTCCGGCGGGCCGGACACAACCTTCGGGTCTACATCCCCTTCGGCACCCAGTGGTATCCTTACCTGATGCGGCGGCTGGCCGAGCGGCCCGCCAATATCGCGTTCCTGCTGGGCAATGTCGTACGGGAGTCGGTGCCAGGACGGTGAGCGAGCTGACGCTGGGCGGCTACATGGAGAAGCACGATCGCGCCGCCGCCTTCGGCGGGAGCGACGGCCAGGCCTATTCGGTGGCCATCTATGTGGAGGACGAGCCCGATCTCCGGGGTCTCTACGGCGCCGCGCTGCTCTTCGTCCGCTGGTCCCCCGCGGGGGACCGGCCCACGGGGCACCTGGAGACCGAGACGCTCGCCTGGGGCAAGACTCCGGAGGCCGCCGCCGAGCGACTCAAAGGCCTGTCGCTGTTCGACGTGAAGGCCGCGCTGGACGAGGCGATCACCCGCGCACCCGCGGAGTGGTGAGCGGCATTCTCGGCACCGTGCTGGAGCGAGACGGTGCGGTGTACCGGATCGCCACCGGAGCCGGCGAGGTTCGGGCGGTGCTCACCGGTCGCGCCAAGCGGGGCCTGCCGCACGTCGTGGTGGGCGACCGGGTGCGGCTCGAGCCCGAACCCAGTGGCGCGCTCAACGGGATCATCGGAGTCGAGGCCCGGACCACGCTGCTCGAGCGACGGAGACCCGAGGGACGGGGAACCCGGCCGGTCGCCGCCAATATCGACCAGGTCTTCGTGGTCACCGCCGCGGCCGACCCCGCACCGATTCCCCAGCTGCTGGACCGGCTCCTGGTAGTGGCCGAAGCCAACGAGATCCCCGCGGGTGTGGTGGTGAACAAGGTCGATCTCGCGCCTGCCGGCGCGCTCACGGAGCGGTGCAGACGAGCCGGGTACACCGTCTACTGCACCAGTGCCCGTAGCGGGGAGGGTATCGACGCCTTGCGCGCCGCGCTGGCTGGCCGGACCTCGGTCGTGACCGGACCCTCCGGCGCGGGAAAATCGACCCTGCTCAACCAGATCCAGCCGGGCCTCCGGCTCCGCATCGGCGAGATCAGCGCCAAGGGTCGCCGGGGCAAGAACACCACCGTATCGGCGGTGATGGTCCCACTGGAGGCCGGCGGCTACCTGGTGGACACGCCAGGGTTCAGCGAGGTGGGTCTCTGGGGTATCGATCCCAAGCAGCTGGACAGCTGCTTCCCGGATTTTCGGCCCTACATCGGCGAGTGCAGGTACGCCGACTGCCGGCACCGGTCCGAGCCGGGCTGCCGGATCCGGGCCGCCGTGTCGGAAGGGAACGTCGACGCCGACCGGCTGGTGAGCTACCTGGTGCTGCTGGAGGAGCTGGAGACCGCCCCGGAGGACTGGGAGTGACGGCTACGGCTTCCGAGTCCACCGATCCGCGTCCCGCCGCTCCACCTTCTCCATCATCCGGTCGAACGCGCGCTCGAGATCGATCCCCTCGCGATTGGCCATGCAGATGAGGACGAAGAGGATGTCCGCCATCTCCATCGCCAGATCTCCCTCCGCTTCATCGCTCTTCTTCGTCTTCTGACCGAACCGGTGGTTCACCTCCCGGGCCAGCTCCCCGACCTCCTCGGCGAGGCGGGCCAGATTGGTGAGCGGATGGAAGTAGCCCTCCTCGAACTGGCCGATCCAGCCGTCGACCCGACGTTGCGCGTCCTTGAGCGACACGTCAGCGACCGCCCAGGGCCTGGATCAGCGCTCGCATGAACTGAGGCAGGTCTGCCGGGGTGCGCGAAGAGATCAGATTCCCGTCCACCACTACCGGGCTGTCCTCCCACAGCATGCCGGCGTTGACCAGATCGTCCTTGATGGCGCCGACGCTGGTGCCCCGCTTGCCCCGCACGATCCCGGCGGAGATCGGCACCCAGCCCGCGTGGCAGATGAACGCGACCGGCTTCCCTGCCTCGAAGATTTCCCGGGTGAGCTGAAGCAGCTTCTTCGACCGGCGCATGATATCCGGGGCGTAGCCGCCCGGGATCACCAGACCGTCGAACTCCGCGGCCGAAATCAGGTCGACGCTGGTGTCCACGGTGAGCGGATATCCCCGCTTGCCCTGGTAGGTCTTCTCGCCGGTTCCCGCGACCACGGTGCGCGCCCCCTCCTCCTCCAGCCTGATCTTGGGATACCAGAGCTCGAGGTCCTCGTAGAGTGGGCCGGCAAAGAAGAGAACGGACCTGCCTGTGAGTGCCATGAGCGTTGCTCGGGGCGAAGATCGGGTACGGAGAGCAAGCGGGAAGTATATCGCGGGAGAGGAGGAATGACATCGCGCCATCGCTCCCGATCGATAGCGCCACACGAGGGGTCCAGCCTATGGGAGAATCTTTACCCCACTCCGGGAGAGGAGGAGGCGGCGCGCGTAGTCGCCGGCGGAGACGGTGATGGTGTCCGGTGCGGAGGCGATCCCAGAGGGGAGGATCTCGACCGGCGTGGTCGAGAAAGCGAGGCCCTCCACCGCGTAGGTGCTGTCGGTCAGCCGGCGGGTCAGGCGGAGCGCCCCGCCCGACCGCTCGGTCACTTGATAGGTGGCGCTCTCACAACTGCACGCGATCCGGAGGGGCTTCCCCTCCCGCCTGGCGAGGTCGATCGCCTTCTCCAAGTCGGACGCCACCAGGGCGGTTGCCAGATCGACCCGGTGGCGCGCCGTGGCCCGTCCCATTCGCGGAATTCCGATGAGCGCGAGTACGCCGAGCAGGATCAAGGCGAGGCTGAACTCGACCAGGCCGAAGCCCGAGCGGGTTGGTGAGCCGAATGACGAGTGGGGTGGCATTGGGGGGCGAGTTGGCAGGGCGCGTGCCAGTCGGTGGTAGGCTAGCAATCTGCTGTCCTGCATCAGCTTGAAGAATGAAGACCTGGCTCGGATTCGAGTGGGCGACGAGGGCAGACCACACCGGTGAGGCGCCGGTACCGCAGCTCTCCGGTCGGCGGGCGGGCGCGGAGTCGCGGGGCAAAGCCCGTGACCACGCTTCGGTACCAGCGCTGCGGGCCTCAGATTAGTATAGGGCACCGCTAGTATTGGGCACCGCTCCCCGAAGGTGTTTCCCGCACTCCGGACTCGACCGCATGCGCCCGCGCGAACGCATCCTCGCCAATCTCGAGTCGATCTATCGCGAGTCCTATGACCGTGCCAAAGCCACCGAGGACGCCGGCCGCATGATCGACATCGAGAGCGCCTACATGCGGGACCAGTTGATGCTGGAGATCCTGCTCGACATTCGCGACCTCTTCTCGGTTGCCCCGGCGGCCTCCGGCGGCAGCGCTCTGGAGCAACTCGAGGCCATCCGACGTCTCACCAAACTCCGCTGAGAAGGCCCATGACGCGCCTCGCCGCCTTGCTCGGGTCCTCGCTCATCGGGTTGATCGGTCTCTTCGCATGGCGGGGCACCTCCTCGACCAGTCCACCCGATCTGATCGTATACGGACGGGTCTGGACCGGGGACTCCGCTTCGCCGTGGGCCGGCGCGGTGGCCGTCGCGGGCGACACGGTGGTGGCGGTGGGAGACAGCGCACGGATCGCGCGCATGGCGAGCCCTTCCACCCGGGCGCTTGCCAACGGCCGGGGGATGGTGGTGCCCGGCTTCATGGACGGCCACGTGCACTTCCTGAGCGGTGGGTTCCAGCTCATCAGCGTTGACCTGCGCAGCTCCGATTCCCCCGCCGAGTTCATCGCCCGGCTCAAAACCTACGCCGGGACACTGCACCCCGGGGAGTGGATTCTGGGGGGCGATTGGGATCACGAGCGCTGGCCCGGGTCACCGCTGCCGGAGCGGCGCTGGATCGATTCGGTTACCCCGAACAATCCGGTGTACGTCAACCGGCTCGACGGCCACATGGGCCTCGCCAACGGCCTCGCGCTCAAGCTGGCCGGCATCAGCCGCTCCACCCGTGATATTGCCGGTGGCACCATCGTGCGGGACTCCGGGGGCGAGCCCACCGGGATCCTCAAAGACGAAGCCCAGACCCCCATGTACGCCGCGATCCCCATTCCCTCCACCAGTCAATCCGACTCGGCCATCGCGCGCGCCACACGCTGGGCCGCAGGCAAGGGAGTCACCGCGGTGGCTGACCTGTCGGTACCCTGGTACGAGCTGGCAGCCCTCAAGCGCGCCCGCGCCGCCGGCCGGCTGCTCACCCGGGTGGCCGTGTACGTGCCCCTGGAGGATTGGCGGCTCATGGCCGACACGGTCCGCGCCGACGGCCCCGGAGACGATTGGCTCCGGGTGGATGGGGTCAAAGGCTATGTCGATGGCTCGCTGGGATCCACCACCGCTCTGTTCTATGAGCCCTATGTGGACGCACCGGAAACCCGTGGCTTGCTGGTCACGCCGGAGGACTCGCTCCGGGCCCGGATCGGAGGCGCGGACTCCGCGGGTCTTCAGGTGGCCGTGCACGCCATCGGCGAGCGCGCCACCGGACTCCTCCTCTCCATCTACGACAGCGTCGCCCGCGCCCACGGGCCGCGCGACCGCCGCTTCCGCATCGAGCACGCCCAGCACCTCCGCCGGCAAGACGTGGCCCGGCTGGCTGCGCTCGGCGCGGTTGCCTCCATGCAGCCGTACCACGCCATCGACGACGGACGCTGGGCCGAGAAGCGGGTCGGCCCGGAGCGGGTCCGGAACATGTACGTCTTTCGCTCGTTGCTGAACGCCGGGGCTCATCTGGGCTTCGGCTCCGACTGGACCGTGGCGCCGATGGATCCGCTGCTGGGGATCTACGCCGCCGTGACCCGGCGGACGCTGGACGGAAAACACCCCGGCGGCTGGATCCCCGAGCAGAAGATCACGGTCGAGGAAGCGCTGCGGGCCTACACCTCGGGAAACGCGTACGGCGTTTTCGCCGAGCGCACTCGGGGGCGGCTCCTGCCGGGCCGCAAGGCGGACCTCGTCCTGCTGGACCAGGATCTGACCCGCATTCCACCGGAAGCCATCGAGCGGGCGGCGGTGCGGGCGACCGTCGTGGGTGGACGTGTCGTATATCAAGCAAAGTAGCGTGCAACTACGACGCTGATCGGGCTGACGGCGGGTGTGCGACTGGCCATCGGGCTGGCACCGAAACTCGCTAGGCCCCCGCTCGGGGAGCTATCTTCCGGTCGTTCCCGGTAGCTGGCGACCGCGACCCTTTTCCCCGAGTACGATGGCCACACGCACCACCACCCGCGCCCGGGCGTCTGCCAAGCTGGAGAAGGCGGACCTGCTCGACCTCTACCGCATCATGCTGCTCGCGCGGCGGATCGACGACAAGGAAATCCAGCTCAAGCGGCAGAACCGCATCTTCTTCCAGATCTCCGGCGCGGGGCACGAGGGGGTGCTGGCCGCCGCGTCCAAGATCTTCCGCCCGGCCTACGATTGGTTCTACACCTACTACCGCGATCGCGCGCTCTGTCTCGGTCTGGGGATGACGGCCACCGAGCAGCTGCTCTCCGCCGTGGGTGCGGCGGACGATCCCAATTCCGGCGGGCGCCAGATGCCGTCGCACTGGGGTCACAAGGATCTCAACATCGTGAGCGCCTCGAGTCCCACCGGAACCCAGTTTCTTCAGGCGGTGGGGTGCGCGGAGGCCTGGCTGCGCTATTCCACCATCGAGGCCATTCCCGATCGCGACGATCTGATCCACGGCGACGAGGTGGTGCTCTGCACCACTGGAGAAGGCACCACCAGCGAGGGCGAGTTCTGGGAGGCGCTCAACACCGCCACCAATCTTAAGCTGCCCGTCGTCTTTCTGGTGGAGGACAACGGGTACGCCATCTCGGTGCCGGTGGAGGTGAATACGGCGGGCGGCTCCATCTCCCGGCTGCTCACCGGCTTCCCCGGACTGCTGATCCAGGAGGTGGACGGCTGCGATGTGCTGGCGTCGTACGACGTCGTGAGCAAGGCCGTGGAGTACGTCCGCGCCCGCAAAGGCCCGGCGCTGGTCCATGCCCACGTGATTCGTCCCTACAGCCACTCCCTCTCCGACGATGAGGTCCAGTACCGCACCCCGGCGGAGCGCAAGGCCGACGCCGAGCGCGACCCGCTGACCCGCTTCTCCGGCTACCTCCTGGAGCAGGGCATCGCCTCCCAGGCGGAGCTCGACCTGGTGGTGCAGCAGGTGACGGAAGAGGTGCAGGTGGCCACCGAGGTCGCGCTGGCCTCGCCCCAGCCGGGCACGGATACCGTCTACCACTACGTCTACTCGCCCGACGTGGACCCGACCTCGGAGCAGTTCGATACCGAAGACGATCCCCGCTTCGCCGGCGATCCGACCACCATGGTCGATCTCCTCAACATCTGCCTCCGGGACGAGATGGCCCGCGATCCTCGGATCGTGGTGTTCGGTGAGGACGTCGCGGATTGCAGCCGGGAGGGCAGTCTCGCCGAGGTCAAGGGCAAAGGAGGAGTCTTCAAGGTCACCTGGGGTCTCCAGCGCGCCTTCGGCAGCGCGCGAGTGTACAACTCGCCGCTGGCCGAGGCCAATATTATCGGCCGGGCGATCGGGCTGGCGACTCGGGGACTCAAGCCGGTGGTCGAGATCCAGTTCTTCGACTACATCTGGCCGGCGTACATGCAGCTCCGCAACGAGCTGGCGCTGATCCGCTGGCGCTCCAACAACGCCTTCTCTGCGCCGGTCGTCGTGCGGGTCACCTACGGCGGATATCTGAGGGGCGGGTCGGTGTACCACTCCCAGACCGGGGCCGCGGTCTTCACCGGCGTGCCCGGATTCCGGGTGGTCTGCCCCTCCAACGCGCTGGACGCCAATGGCCTGCTGCGCACCGCCATCCGGTCGGACGACCCGGTGCTCTTCCTGGAGCACAAGCACCTCTACCGGCAGACCTACAACAAGGCGCCCAATCCGGGTCCCAATTTCATGATTCCCCTGGGCAAGGCCAAGCTGGTGCGGGAGGGATCCGACCTGACGGTGGTCACCTACGGTGCTCTGGTCCAGCGAACGCTGTGGGCGGCCAAACAGGTGGAGGAGAGCAGCGGGATCAGCGTCGAGGTGATCGACCTCCGCTCCCTCTCGCCGGTGGACTGGGATACGATCTACGCCTCGGTCCAGAAGACCGGGCGGGCCATTGTGGCCTACGAAGACTCGCTCTCTTGGGGGTATGGTGCCGAGATAGCGGCCCGGATCGCTGACGAGGCGTTCCCCTGGCTCGACGCCCCGGTGAAGCGGGTCGCCGCCACCGATACCTTCGTGGCCTATGCCCCGGAGGTGGAGGACGTGATCCTGCCGCAGGTCCAGACGCTGCGCACTGCGATGGAGGAGATCGCCCGGTTCTAGCGGGCTACTTCATCGCCTCCCGGATCTCCCCGGCGGCAGCGATGGCGTTGTCGACGTCTCGGGAGAGCGCCTTGGCCTGCTGTGTCGCCTGGGTCAGGTCGCCCAGGACCGCGGCCACCCCGGCCGAGCGCAGGCGCAGCAGATCGAATCGCACGTTCTGCATCGCCAGGACGCAGGACTCGAGGTGACTCGCCACCTGGCTCCGCCGTCCCCGCAGGTCAATGATGGTTTGCCGCTGGCGCTGGAGCAGATTGAGCCGGCGGGCCCGCTCCGGGTCGTCGGGCTCCTTGGCCAGGCCGGCGATCCGCTCCTCGATCTGGGCCAGCCCCTGCACATCCAGATTGCTGTCCATCGCGTGGAGTGTCCGCGCCAGGTCGGTGGCCCGCTCGTACAGGCCGTCAACGGTCTGCTGGATCTCGGGCAGCATCTTCCGCTCCGAGGCGGGCAGCCGCTCCATCAGCTTGAGGATGGCCTGGCGGTCACTCTGGACCTGCTGGATGGCCGCGAGCTGGGCACCGAAATCCTCGGCGGTGGGCGGCGGGAGCTGGCGGGCAACTCTCACCCCTTTCACCATCGTGGTCTCGACCGCGTCGGGGGCGGGAGGCCGACTGAGAACGTCGCGCCAACTGTAGCCCGCCTGCCAGAGCTGGGCATAGTTCCGGAGCAGTCCCAGCCCCATGCCGAAGGTCGGGAACAGGAACCACGGGTGGTCGATGCCGGTGGCGATGTTGATGCCCATACAGCCGAGTGATACGGCCGCCCAGCTGGCGAACTGTCCCCGGACCTTCTGCACGATCCGCGGCTCGCCGGTATCGGGGACCGGCAGCTCGTCGGAGCGGTCCCTCCGCCCGCGATAGTCTCGCCTGACGTCGGGCGCGCCCGGCACCCGCGGCGCCGGCACCGGCCGGCCTCGGCCCAGCGGCCTGCCTTCGAAGCCACCGCGCGGCCGCTCGCCGACTGGGACGGGTCGCTGGCCCTCTGCCGGGCGCGACTTCCATCCGGAGCCGGTCGGACGGTAGCCCGAGACCGTGCGGCTCTCCAGGGCACGTCGAAGCGCGTCGGCGCTGGGCCACCGGTTCTCGGGATCTTTCTCAAGGCAGCGGGTCACCGCGAGCGCCAGGTCATCCGGGGCGTCACCCCGCTTGGCCCGGAGGTCGGGGGCGGGCTCGGTGATCTGCTTCATCAGGATGCCAGCCACCGTCGGCGCGTTGAAGGGGAGCTCGCCGGTGAGCATCTGGTAGGCGACGATGCCGAGACTATACACGTCCGAGCGGCCGTCGATCTCGCGCTCGCCGGCCGCCTGCTCCGGGCTCATGAAGGCCGGCGTTCCGATGGCCACCCCCGCGCCAGTGAGCGTGGCGGCGGAAGTGGAGGACAGCGCCTTGGCGATGCCAAAATCGGTGACCATGACCCGCCCACGGGTGCCCTCGAGCAGGATGTTGTCCGGCTTGATGTCGCGGTGGATGATCGAGAGCGCGTGCGCGGCGCTCAGGGCATCGGCCGCTTCCTTCATGATTCGCCGCACTTCCTCCACCGGCAGCCGGCCGCGCCGCCGGATACGGGCGGCGACCGATTCTCCGTCCACGTACCCCATGACGAAGTAGACCAGCCCGCCGCCCTCGCCGACCGAGTGGATCGGGACGATATGGGGATGGGAGAGCCGGGCCGCCGTCTGCGCCTCCCGGGTGAAGCGCTCCCGGATATCGCGCTGAAAGGCCAGCTCCGGCGGCAGGACCTTGATGGCCACCCGGCGTTGCAGCCGCTCGTCGCGCGCCCGGTAGACCACCCCCATGCCGCCCCGCCCGATCTCGCCCTCGATCGTGTAAGCGTCTCCCAGCGCCTCGCCGAGGCGAGCGGGAAGCGGCTTCGCGGCCGGGTCGGTCATGCGCGGCGCCACCTCTGCAGTGTGGGAATGGAGGGAAGGTGCTGGACGAGGCATCGAGGGACGCTGCCAGGCATGGCAGACAATCTGTACGCACGCCCTTCCGGCGGCAACCGAAGCCGAGGGTTGAGAGCCAGGACGATGCTCACTGAGACGGGCGCAGGAGTCAAATTGGCAGCACCTTACTCGGGATTTCGACAGGGGCGCCGCCGTGCTCCTGCCATCTGCGCGAGCGGGAACTCGTCCGCGTCCGTAAGTTGTTGTGGGGCAACGTCGGCAAGAAGCCCTCTGTGGCACGGTGGGTGCAAGACACGGCGCGAATTCATGTCGGCTTCATTTCCCCGATCACGGGGACTGGTAAGGAGTAGTTTCGAACATGGCCGAACGACTGACATTGCCCGTCCTGCCCCTCCGCGAGGTGGTGCTCTTCCCGGGTGTCACCGCACCGATCGGGGCCGGTCGCCCCGCCACCCTTCGCGCGATCGAGGCGGCACTGGCAACACCCGATCGCCTGGTCTTCGCCGTATCCCAACGGCAAAACGTGGAGAGCGTCACTTCCGAGGTGCTCTACACCATCGGGACCATCGCCCGCATCGGACAGCTCCAGCGCGGATTGTCCGGGATGCAGCTCCTGCTGCACGGGGAGCGGCGAGGCATCGCCATTCACTACAGTGACAAGGAAGGCTATCTCCAGACGATCGTCCGCGAGGCGGAGGAGATGCTGCCGCTGAGCCCGGAGGATCCGGCCTTCGTAGCCTTGCACCGGGAGGCCCGGGCCCGCGCCGCCGAGCTGGGACAGAAGTCAGGCCTCCCCGACGAGGTCGTCCAGCAGGTGCTGGCCGGCGTCAACGAGGCCGGGAAGTTTGCCGACCTGGTGGCGGGATACATCGACATCACTCCGGCGCAGCGCCAGATGCTGCTGGAAACGCTCAGCGTCGAGGAGCGGCTCCGGCGGGTGCTGGTCCACGTCCAGCGCCAGATCGGGGTGCTCGACGCGCAGGAGGACATCAAATCCCAGGTCCAGGAGGAGTTGGGCGAGCGGCAGCGGGAGATGTTCCTCCGCGAGCAGCTCAAGACCATCCAGCGGGAGCTGGGTGAGGGCGACGAGCGGGACGACCTGCAGGAGCTGCGGGAGAGTCTCGAGGCCCTGGAGCTCCCCGCCGAGGCACGCAAGGAGGTCGACCGCGAGCTCAACCGGCTGAGCCGGATCGGCCGCGAGTCGATGGAGTCGCAGGTCATCCGCACCTTCCTGGAGAACATCGTCGAGCTGCCCTGGAACGTCCGCAGCAAGGAGCATCTCGAGCTGCACGAGGCGCAGAAGATCCTGGACGAGGATCACTATGCCCTGGGCGACGTCAAGGACCGGGTGCTGGAGTTCTTGGCCGTGCGGCAGCTCCGGATGCAGCAGGAAGCCGCCGAGCGCGCCGCCGACGGGCCGGACGGCCGTGCGGAACAGAAGGCCGAGGAGGTAGCCGCCGGCGAGGCCACCGACGTCCCCGCCGCCACCGCCACGGTGCCGGCGCCCAACGTCGCGGGGAACCCGGACGACCGGGCCAAGGGTCCCATTCTCCTCTTCGTGGGCCCCCCCGGCGTCGGCAAGACCTCGGTGGCCAAGTCGATCGCCCGGGCGATGGGACGGAAGTACGTCCGCATCTCGCTGGGTGGTGCCAGGGATGAGGCCGACATCCGGGGGCATCGACGCACCTACGTCGGCGCCATGGCGGGCCGGATCATCCAGGGGATGAAGCAGGCCGGGACCAAGAACCCGGTCTTCCTGCTCGACGAAGTGGACAAGCTTGGCGTCTCGTTCCAGGGCGATCCGGCGAGCGCGCTGCTCGAGGTGCTCGATCCGGCGCAGAACGACAACTTCACCGATCACTATTTAGGAATCCCGTTCGACCTGAGCGAAGTGCTTTTCATTGCAACCGCCAATTTCATTCAAAACATTCCTGGACCGCTTCTCGACCGAATGGAAGTCGTCGAGTTCGCGGGCTACACAGAGCGCGAGAAGGCG
>DATAOI010000065.1 GCA_036265815.1 Gemmatimonadales bacterium | reverse complement strand
TTCATTGCCGGCCTCAAGAGCCGAACGCTGGACGATTGGGACGCGGAGACGCGACACTACCGCCGCTCGGCGGAGCTGGATTCCGGCTTCGTCGCGCCCCGGATCCAGCTCGCCTACCGGGCGATGCAGACCGACCGGTGTGAGATCACCGACTCGATCGCCACTTCGCTCGCGGACCAAAGGACTCGTCTCACGGCATGGGACCGGCTCACCATCGACCTGCTGCGGGCCCGCTGCCGAGGCGACATGGCCACCGCGGTTCGACTGCTGGGCCAACGCTACCAGGCCTACCCGGGGTCGCTGACGGCCACCAAGCAGTACCAGTCGGCGCTGCAGCGCGCCAACCAACCGCGGGCGTCGCGCCAGATACTGCGGGGCTTGGGGCCCGGCCTGTACCTGCCGGCGGACTCCGGTGAGGAGGTTGATCCGACGTACTGGTGGTGGCTGGCCGCCTCGCACCACATGCTGGCCCAGTACCGGGAAGAGATCGAGATCACGGATCGCTGGCGCGACTCGAGCGACGCGAGCTGGATGGTCGTCCGCGGACGCGCTCTGGCCGCCCTGGGCCGCGAATCCGAGGCCCTGCAGCTGGTCCATGCACTGAGCGGGCGCTCCATCGACTCGGTGGCGGCACCCAGCCTCACGATCGCCGCCGAGCTCGCGGCCCATGGCCACCAGCCCACCGCCCTGGCGGTCGCGGAGAGCACCTTACGGCGGCTGGAGCTGGGTCCGGGGCTCGAGCCGGAGCGGACCCGGAACATCGCTCTGGCCGACCTGCTCCTGGGCCGGAGCGATCAGGAGCGGGTGGCGCTCGACCGGATCGCCCGCCACGACCCCGACTCCGTCGCGGTGCTGGAAGCGGAAGGGCGCCTGGCCGTGCTCCGGGCCGATACCGCCGGCGCCGATCGGGTGGACCGCGTCCTGGCCGAGCAGAGCGATCGTCCCCTGCGGATCCCGACGGTGCGAGGCGCGCTCATCCTCGCCCGCGCCCACATCGCGGCGGGTTTCGGCCGGCGCGATCGCGCAGTGGCGCTGCTCCGGGACGCCGGCGCGCGCGGGGTCCTGCCGCTCGGTCCCTCGCACGCCTATCACGCCGACCCGCTCCTCGCCTCCCTGCGGGGCTACCCGCCCTTCGACGCGCTGCTCGTACCGGACAACTGACCTTCATTAGAAGAAGAGCGTGCTCCCGAGCTCCAGGTGCCAGCGCGAGTCGTCGAAGTCGATCTGGCGGCGAAATACGGGCAGCACATCGTACACGCCCCGCCCGTTGGCCTCGTCGTACCCGACCAGCTGGAGCAGGGGGACGGTCCTGCCGATCTCGGTGACGGTCTGGCGGACCAGGCCCCAGCTCCCGCGCACGAAATGCAGCACGTTGAACAGGTCGGCGGTGATCTCCAGGCTGCGCCGGTCCGCCAGACGGAAGCGCTTCGACAGCCGCGCCGTGGTCTCGTGCAACCACGGGTCGCGGCAGCTGTTCCGCGCCAGCAGACGGCCTCGCTGCGCTCGCAGGCAGGCGTCCTTCCGAATCAGGTCGTCGAGGGCCGGGAACTGGGCCGGGTCGGACAGGGTGATGTCGTTGGCGTCCTTCGGCACGTAGACCACGTCGTTGGGCGCGCCGCCCGGCCCGGGAAAGCCGTCGGCGTTGGCGTCGCCCTGCAGCACGTAGGTATACGGCGGGCCGGACGCCCCGATGTAGGTGAAGCCCAGTTGGAGGCCCAGGGGAAGATCGGCGGTGGCCACGACGGTGATCTTGTGCGGCTCCTCCCAGATCGAGGGGCGGAGATCGCGGTGCTCCAGGCTCCCGTTGACCGGGGTCGAGCTGGCGTTGTCGAACGGGAAATCGCCGTCGGTGCTCATCCGGTCTTTCGCGTCGGTGTACGTGTAGGCCACGCTCAGCTCGGTGCCGCCGCCGAACCGCTTGGTCAGCTGGACGCTGGCGGAGAGGGCGCGATCGCCGCTGCCGTTCCGGATCTGGTACACCCCGCGAAAGCGCGGAGTCACCCGCGCAGGCGTGACCTCGCCGGTGCCGGGATCCACGGTTCCGTACATCGTCCGGCCGCCCTCGCCCGCCGCCACCCCGACGGGTCCTTCGAGGTTGGTATCCACCAGGTGGACCGTGTTGACGCCGCGGGTGTAGAGCAGGTCCACCGTTCCCAGGACGCCGCGGGGGAGCAGGAGGTCCGCGCCCAGCGCCAGCTTGAGGTTCCGGGGAAAGCGGAACCCCGGGTCGAAGTAGGTGAGCAGGCGGCTTGGAGGCGCGGGGACGGCGCAGGTGGCGGGCTGCGCATTGGGGTCGAGAGTGAACGCGGGGACGGCGTCGCCGATACAGGTGAAGCGGAGCGCCCTGGCGCCTGTGGTACTGTACACGTTCCTGAACCAATAGTAGGCCGGCCGTCCCGCGAAGAGCCCCACGCCGCCCCGCACCACGACCGTGCCTCGGCCCGACGCATCGAAGTTGAGGCCGAGGCGGGGAGACCAGAGCGCGTTCCCGCTGGGGGTGAGGGCGGTGTTGATCCCGAGCGTCGCCTGGGCCAGCGTATCCCGGACGGGCGCGGTCGGGACGAACGGCACGTCGAGGCGAAGCCCGGCGATCACGGTCAGCCGGGGCGTCGGCACCCATTGGTCCTGCACGTATAACCCGGCCTGTCTCACCTGGAACGCCACCTGCGGGCCGAGCGCGGTGAGCGAGTCCTTCTGGTAGGAGGACGCACGGCCCTCTGCCAGGGCGTCCAGGTCGTCGAAGCTCCACTGCCCGGCCGGATACCGCAGCGCATCGTCCACCAGGTTGATCAGCTCGCTGTGGGTGCCCACCGTGAGCCGGTGGCTGCCCGCCGCGATCCCGAAGTTGTCGGTCACCTCCCACGTCGTGCTGCCGGTCTCGAGGCCGAGACATGACGTGGGAGTGCCCGCGGCCAGGATGCCGGCGTCGGCCCCCACGAACACGGCCGCGAATCTCGAGCTGGGCAGGCAGGTCCGGCGGTCGTCCTCCCGGGCCAGCATCAGCTCGTTGGCATAGCGCGCACCGAAGCTGGTGGTCCAGGCGAGCCGGGTGGCGTTGATGGTCTCGGGGTTATCGGAGCCGGTCGAGGAGAAGGAATAGGAGCCGGGGGAGCGATCGCCCGCCGGCAGCCGGGCGTCGCCGTGGCCGTAGTTGTGCGACACCTCGAGCCGGCTGTTCACCCCGAGCTGCGCCGTGACCTTGGCGAAGACGTTCCGGGAGGGCGCGGTGCTGGCCGCGGCGGCAAAGGTGCCGGGATCGACGCCGTCGGCGCGGAGCAGATCCCGGAACCGGACCAGGCTCTCGTAGCGGATGCCCACGCCTACGGAGTCCGCCCCATTGGTCGTGTCGATCCCTGGCGCCGGGACGGCTTGGGCAAAGACTTGCCGGGTCACCGAGGCGTTGATGAAGTACGCCACCCGGTCCCGGAGGATGGGCCCGCCGAGCGTCAGGCCGAGCTCCTTGTGGTTGAACCCGGCGCCCCTGCTTCCGGCCGTGTCGGTGCCGGAGAGGCCGTCCCCCTCGAGGAAGCCGAGGATCGAGCCGGTCGTCGTATTGGTGCCCGACTGGGTGACGGCGTTGATGAGGCCGCCGGCGAAGTTGCCGTAGCGCACGTCGAACGGCGCGGTGACGATCTGCAGCTCCTTCACCGCCTCGGGCGTGAACGCGGCGAGGCCGACGGCCCACCCGGGCGTGCCGTGGCCGGAGCAGGCGCAGCCGAAGGGATCGATGTTGCCGGCGCCGTCGATCTGGATGCTGTTGAAGCGGTCGTGCTG